>JAFGFV010000094.1 GCA_016930895.1 Spirochaetales bacterium
AAGTTGTTGAGCTTCATGGCCAACTCGTGGCGGTCTGCGGCCGGGAAAAAGGCCTCCAGCTCGAAGACCCCGACCTGCGCGAAGGGGGGCTCCTGGACCTCCCGGATGAGCTCCGCGATGTCCAGACCCCGGCCCTGCTGCCAGGCCGCCTCCAGGATGGCCGACAGAAGGATGTGCTCGCGGCTCTGCAGAGGGTCGACGCTCAGGCCCAACAGGTCCAGGAGGCTCGTGACGGTGGTCGTGACCCGCTCCCGCAGCAGGTCGGGATCCTCGAGGATCGCCGCGACCGGGACATCGAAGGAGCGCAGGATGGACACCGGGACCCCAGCGCTGCTGCCGGGAGTGTAGATCACGAAGTCCGCCGCCTCCCGCAGCCTCCTGATGCGCGCCCCGTCCTGTCCCCACGCCGCCAAGCCGTCCCGCCACAGGGTGGCCTGGGCTTCCGCGTAACGGGCAGGGCTCATGCCCTTCTTGCGGGCGTCGTCCGGGTTGATCCAGGGCAGAAAATCCTCCGGCCGCAACTCCGGGAAGCTCAGCAGGAGATTGCCCAGATCCCCCTTCGGATCGATCACGATGGAGGGGACCGAGTCGATGGCGGCCTCCTCGATCAGACCGATGCACAGGCCCGTCTTGCCGCTCCCGGTCATGCCGACGCAGACCGCGTGGGTCAGCAGGTCCTTCGAGTCATACAGCAAGAGCGGTCCGGGCTCGTCCGCCGCGGGACCCTGTTCGCGGCCCAGATAGAAAACCCCGAGCTTCTCGAAATCTTCCATAGTGTGATTGAGCATAGCACCGCCCCTCGGTGCTGTCCAGGATTCCTGGGCCCCGGGTCCCGGTCCACGTGCGGGATTATCAGGAATTGTTATCATTTGTGTGCGCCGTCGGTTGCACCCCCCCCGCAATGGCGGTATGCTTCTACCGTACATCGAATCGGTTACGAGGAGGTTGAATCATGGCCAACTACAAGCTGGAGAGGATTGAAGGCATCGGCCCGGCGCAGAGCAAGAAGATGCAGGCCGCCAAGATCCTGAGCGTCAAGGGCCTGCTGCAGAAGGGCGCCACGCCCAAGGGCCGCAAAGCCCTGGCGGAGCAGACCGGCATCCGGGAAGAGGAAATCCTGAAGTGGGTCAACATGGCCGACCTGTTCCGGGTCAACGGAATCGGCGAGCAGTATTCCGAGCTTCTGGAAAAGGCCGGCGTGGACACGGTCAAGGAGCTGCGCAATCGCCGGGCGGACAACCTGGTCGCCAAGCTCGCGGAGGTGAACCAGGTCGGCGGTCGGAAGATGGTACGGCAGCTGCCCGGCCTCAAGCGGGTCCAGAGCTGGATCGACGCGGCCAAGAGACTGCCCCCGGTCGTCACCTACTGAGCCGAAGGGATCGACTCCTCGGGCCGTGTTCAGCCCCGAGGACCCCGCCGGGGCTTGGGGCGGCGGTCCGGCAGGCGCAGCGTGCGCTCCGGGCTCCAGCTCCATCCCGGCATGGAGCCGACGACCTTCTTCACCTGCTCCTCGCTGCCCTCGACCAGCAGCATCCGCACCGAGTCATCGAGCACAGTCAGGCGCGGGTTCCTGCGGACCCGTTCCCGGTCGGCTGACGGGCCGGGACCGGCGCCCGTGAAGCGCAGCACGTATCGTCCCATTTCCTTGGCCTACCGGATCATGCCCTGGCCCTCGTAGAGGGCGCCGAAACCCATGGCTCGGGCCTTTCCGAGAACAGCCCGGGCCATGGCCTCCGAGCGCTCCGCTCCGCGGGGCAGCCGCAGGACCTCCGGCCGGCCGGACAGGATCGCGGCCGCCGCCCCGGCGGCCGCGGGGCAGGCCATCGACGTGCCGTCCATGACCGCGTACCCGCCGGGATAGGTCGAGATGATCCCCACTCCCGGCGCCGTGAGATCGAGCTCGGGCCCCACGTTGGAAAAGGCGCCCACGAAGTTCTTCTTGTCCGTCCCGTAGGGCGAGGCCACCTCTCCCGCCTGGGTCGTGCCCGACGGGAAAGTGCCCTTCCGCCCCATGGCCGACACGGCCAGGGACAGGGAATACGAAGCCGGGAAATCGACCTCGTCGCGCCGGTCGTTGCCTGCGGCGGCAATCACCAGGCTGCCCCGGCTGCGGGCGAACTGGATCGCCGACTCGATGGCCTCGTCCGCCGGTCCGCCGCCCAGGCTCAGGTTGATCAGGTCGCAGCCGTCTTCCACCGCCCGGTCGATGGCCTTGGTGATCGCGTAGCTCGAGGCCGAATCGCTTGCCTTGCCGAACACCCGGTAGCTGCGCAGGCTCACGGCCGGCGCGACGCCCCGCAGTCCTGCCGGTGGGGTGCCCCGCGCGTCGATGATCCCTGCCACATGGGTGCCGTGCCCCTGGCCGTTGTCCCCGAACTCCGACCTGTCCTCGCCGACCACCGTGTTCTCTCCGCCGTCGACTTGGAGATCGGGATGGTCCGCGATCCCGGTGTCCACTACCCCTACCCTGAGGCCCTTGCCGGCCTTGCTGATCGTACCGCCGTAGAAATGCCGCAGGCAGTCCGCGTAGTCCAGGGCCAGGGGAACAACGGCGATAGAGCTGCCGGAGCTCACGGTCAGGCTCTTCTTGAGCGCCGGCCAGAAATTCTTGGCGGGGTACACGTACAGCCGCTGAAGCTTGACCGAGGAGGACCCCAGGGCCAGCCGCACCTCCCCCTTGCTGTTGGTCCTGCCTTGGGCCCCAACCCGGTGCCGGAAATCCGTGAAGGCGACCACAACCGCCCCCGCCACCGGCGCGCCGTCCCCGCCGGAAACGATGCGCAGCCTGAGCGCGGCGGCAGCCTTGGCCATCGCCGCCCGCGTCTCGACCTGCAGCCGCGGGGCCACCGCCGGGTGGAAGAAGGCCAGCGGAACCAGGCGCAGGCCCGGCTGATAGGCCCGCAGGGCCGAGAGGGCCGTCGGAGCGATCTCTACGAGCTTGGCCCCGTACTCGCTCACGGAATCCAGCAGCCGCAGCTCCACGCCCGGAGCCGCGGCCATCGGACGCGCCCTGACCTCTCCCGGCCGCAGGGTAAGGCTCCGAAAGAACCCGGTCGGGGCCGCCGCACGGACCCCCTGCATCGGCAGGACGACGAACAGCTTCCGTTTGGGCTCCAGCATCCGGACACCTCCCGGGCCACTGCCGGTCGCTTCGGCGACCCGCCCCGGCTTCGAGTATAGACCTCCCCCGCGCGCCCCGGCAAGGACGCGTTGGCCCTTGCGCGGTAGCGTCAAGATCTCTGTGTCACCGAGGGCCGGCAGTCCTCCTGAGAAGGTCATCTTGAGTTCCCTGACGTGAGTCTCCTGG
>JAFGFV010000545.1 GCA_016930895.1 Spirochaetales bacterium
GAGAATCATCTACATGGTCACGCTTTCTCTGGTGGACATCGACCGGGATGAGTACGGCAATCCCAAGCACCATTTCCTGATCAAGCGTGCCGTCGGCATGCCCGGCGACCGGCTCCGCTTGAACCAGGGCAACGTGGAGTTCCTGCTCGCCGGCATGGATCGCTGGGTTGTGGAGGAGGAGCTCCAGGACATGCTCGGCATGGACTACGCCTTGCGTCGCGAGTTTTCCCCGGACGCGTACCCGTATTTCCGCCAGGCCGGCGTCGCTCTGGCTCTGCTGGATGCCCGTCTGGAGCCCACGGAGGAGCAGCGCCGGGCGGCGGAGCGCTATTTCTCCATCAGCAGGAACGACGATGGTTCGGCTACCTGGCGGCAGCGCGCGCTGGTGGACAATGCATACCTGGAGGCCTGGCGGTACCGCACGCTGTACGCACTCAAGCCTCAGAGCATGCTGTTCCAGTCCCAGTGGCGGCAGCTGGAGCAGGGGTGGTACGTGCCGGAGAACCGGCTTTTCCCCATGGGGGACAACCGTGACGACTCCCGCGATGCCCGGTATTTCGGTTCCGTTCACATGGACAAGGTTCTCGGGCGGGCGCTGTTCCGCTACTGGCCGTTGACCCGCTTCGGGCCCGTACGGTAGATGTTCACGACGTACGAGCGCTACAGCACCGGGCTGCGCGCCCACATGGGCCGAGGCTTCGTGCGGCCCCTGCTCAAGATCCTGATCCTCTTCGTGGTGCTCTATCTCGTGATCACCAGCATGTTCCTGACCGCGTTCCAGGTGCAGTCGGTCTCCATGCAGCCACTCTTGCTGCCCCGGGACAAATTGCTGGTATCTCCGCTGGTATACGGTTCGCGCATCCTGTTCTTCCGGGCTCGTCTGCCTGCACTGCGAGAGCCTCGGCGTGGGGATGTCGTGGTGATCCAGTCGCCGATGTATCCCAGGCCCTCCGCCGTGGTGGCTGTGTTGGAGCCTCTGGTCCGGGTTTTCACCCTCCAGCGAGGCAGCCTGGTGCGGGACGCGATCGGCAGGCGGGTGCCCCGCTACATGGTCAAGCGGATCGTCGCCCTCCCCGGGGACACCGTGCGCCTGAGGGATTACCAGGCGTTCGTTCGTCCGGCCGGGGCAGCGGACTTTGTGCCCGAGGGCCAGCTGACCGAAGTCTCATACGAGGTCGTGGGGACGGCGCTGCCCGCAGGCTGGCGCAGGGAGTTCCCGTTTTCCGGGGATCTGGATGCGCTGACCCTGGCGGATGGGCAGTACTTCGTGCTCGGGGACAACCGTCCGTCCTCGAGCGACTCCCGCGCCTGGGGGCCCCTCGAGCGGGAGCGGATCGTCGCCCGGGTTCTGTACCGGTACTGGCCGTTCGCGCGTGGCGGCCGACTGTAGGTCGCTGCCTCTTCGCGCTCCGGCCTCCCTTTCCCTCTACGTGCACGTCCCGTTCTGCCGATCTAAGTGCCCGTACTGTGACTTCTTCTCCGTCGCGAGCCCGGAGGCCGAGGTCGTGCAGCGGGTCCTGGGCCAGGTCGAGCTCCAGCTCCAGTGCTTTGCCCGGCTCTTGGGTCCGACCCGGGTGGAGACCGTCTACGTCGGGGGAGGCACCCCGAGCCTGCTCTCACCGGATCGGCTGGACCGCCTGCTGGAAGCCATCGGGGGATTCGCCCGTGTGGTCGCGGGCGGTGATCACCACGGCTGCGTCCCCTGCGAGTGGACCGTCGAGGCCAACCCGGAGTCCCTGAGCCGGGAGCATCTGGCGGTCTGCGCTTCCCGGGGCGTCAGTCGCCTGAGCATCGGCATCCAGAGCTTCGATGGCCGGATTCTGTCCACTCTGGGGAGGCCCGCCGGACCGGAGGAGTCCAGGCAGGCGCTGCAGCTGGCCAGGGAGCACTGGGACGGGCACGTGAACGTGGACCTGATGTCAGGAGCCCCCGGGGAGGACTGGCAGATCCTCCGCCGGGACCTCGAGGAGGCGCTCGTCTGGACTCCGGAGCACGTGTCGCTGTATTCCCTGAGCCTGGACGATCCGGAGCACCCGCTCGCCCGGGACAGCGATCCGGACGGTCAGGATCGACTCTGGCTGCGGGCATATCGCTGGCTGGAGGAGCGGGGATACCGCAACTACGAGATTTCGAACTTCGCTCCGCCGGGCTGTGAATGCCGACACAATCTCCGCTACTGGGGACTCGACCCCTACCTGGGGTGCGGCCCTGCCGCCGCGTCCACTCTGCCGGGCCGGAAGAGTCCCGCGCTACCCGAGGCGGAAGGGCTGGCGGTGCTGCGTCTCGCCAACCCCCGCTCCCTCGACCGTTTTCTCGGAGGCCCTGACGCCAGTTGGGGCCTTGAGGTCGAGGAGATCGCGCCCCGGGAGTTCCTGTTCGAGACCTTGATGATGGGCCTGAGGCTGAGAGCCGGGATAGACGCGGCCGGTTTCAAGACGCGCTTCGGCCGCAGCCTTCCCGAGCTGGTACCCGGATTGTGGCGGCGTTGGGTAGACAGCCGGCTGTGCGACCCGGCCCTGGATCGCCATGCCCTGACCTTCGAGGGGCGCATGATCCTCGATCACCTGCTCCTGGAGCTCCAGGAAGCCCTCGAGGACGCAGAGCCGGAGGACCTGTTCGTGCGTTGGGGCTGATTGTCTCAGCCGCTGTAGCGGCCGGCGCAGGGGGCTCGGGGTCAGGTCGGGGCCCTACCGCGGGGAGAGCCGATCCTTGGCCTTGACGACGCCCTTGCGGGATAGCCCCTGGACGAAGTGGTCCACGAGCTCAGGGTCGAACTGGGTCCCGCGATGGCGGATCAGCTCCGCAACGGCCTGCTGGGACGTCAGGGCCTTGCGGTAGGGGCGGTCGCTGGTCATGGCGTGGTACGCGTCGGCCACGGCGATGATCCGGGCCAGCAGGGGGATTTGAGCCCCCTTGAGCCCGTTGGGGTAGCCGCTTCCGTCGTAGTGCTCCTGGTGGGCCAGGACGATCTTCCCGACGTCCTTGATGGTGGTGAATTTTCCCAGGAGGTTGGCTCCGAGCTCGGGATGCCGTTTCATGGTCGCCCACTCCTCCTGATCCAGCGGCGCGGGCTTGTGAAGGATTCGATCGGGGATACCCAGCTTGCCGATGTCGTGGAGGAGCAGGGAAACCCGGAAGGTCTGGTCGATCGGAATCCCCATCTCCTCGGCGATCATGGTGCCGAACTCCAGGACATCGTCGGAATGCCGGGCGGTCTCGTAATCCCGGATTTCCAGCGACTTGGAGAAGCTCATGCTGAGCTCATCCATCCGGGTCTGGAGCTCGCGCTGCTGCGCGAGGGTCACCTGGAGCTGCCGCAGGGAGATCAGGTTGCGGATCCTGGCGTCCAGCTCCCGGATGTTGACAGGCTTGGACAGGTAGTCGACGGCCCCGGTCTTCAGTCCCTTGAGCTTGGACTCCATCTCCGGCTTCGCGGTCATGAGCACGATCGGGATGGCCGAGGTTTCCGCGCTTCCAGTGATCTTTTGCACCAGCTCGTAGCCGTCCATCCGGGGCATCATGATGTCGGAGACGATGACGTCGGGGGGGTCGCGCCGAGCCTGTTCCCAGCCCTCGAGGCCGTCGTGCGCGGTGCTGACCCGATGGCCGAAGCGGCGCAGCATCTTGCCGAGGTAGTTCCGCAGATCGGCGTTGTCCTCCACGAGCAGCACATGATCCGCCGCCGGAGCCAGCGGCAGCTCCTCCGCTTGCGTGTCCTCCAGGATATCCGCCATCTGCTCGACCACGACCATCTCGTCCACGCTCACCCGGGTACGGTCATCCCTGCGCCGAACTGCCTGCCGGCGTTCGGCGCCGCCGTAGCTGTCCTCGCCGCTGCGGCGCTGCATCCTGCGCCGGTCGATCAGAGCGTCCTTGGCCAGCACCTCGAGGTTGGCCGGCAGCTCCACCAGGAAGCTCGTGCCCCTGCCTTCCTCGCTGCGCACCGAGACGCTGCCCTGCATCAGGTCCACCGCTTCCTTGACGATCGTCAGGCCC
>JAFGFV010000095.1 GCA_016930895.1 Spirochaetales bacterium
GGAAATATCAAGGGGGGCAGCGAGATTCCGCGGTGGCTCGCAGGGGGCCGCCGCGCAGCCCCGACGGGGCCCGAGCGTGGCTGGCCTACCCTCGCGTCCAGGCCCCCCGCTTGGCTTTTTCGAATCCAGCGTGCTACATTGGGGAACAGTTCCGCGGAATGCAGTTCCTGCGGAACGCCAGTCCGAGAAAAAAGTGTTGTCCAGGGGAGCAGAGAGCTTGTTACACCCCATAAACCCGATGCGGTGACCTGCCGCCCATGATGGCTTCCCTGATCCTCCGCAATGTGCTCCGAAACCTCCCCCGCCTGAGGCCCATGATCGCGGCTTTGGTGGCCGCGGTGGCCGTGCTGCTCCTGGGCAACGCGATCTCCGAGGCCGTCAATTCCGGATACCGGGAGGTGTACACGGAGCACATCACCGGACATGCTACCATCAGCTCCGTTTCCGACCGGGGCTTCACCGTGTTCGGCAGCGAGGCCCTGCTCGTAGGGGAGCTTCTGGTGCCGCCGGTCATCCTGGGCGCCGACGAGCTCATCCGAACGGTCCGCCGGATCCCCGGGGTCGAAGGCATGGCCGGGCTGGTCAGCGTGGCAGCCCGGGTCCAGATCGCCGGGAAGGCCCAGAACGGGCCTCTCTTTGGAGTGGACTTCGGGGAGTATTCGGCCCTTTTTCCCGGGCTCCGGCTGCTGCGTGGGAGCCTGCCCGGCCCGGGTGAGCCGGGCATTCTGATCCATGAGTCCCGATTCGCGGAGCTGACTGGGACCTCCGGAGCCGAGCCGCAGCTCGGCTCCCCCGTGCTCCTGAGCGCGCACAACGACTACACCTTCACCATCCGGGAGGTGCCCCTGGCGGGGGTGTTTACCTACCCCGTCTCTGACCCGTTGCTGGACCGGGTGTCGCTCGTCGACGCGCAGACCGCCCGTTCCTTGAACGGCTACGTCTACGGGACCCCGTCGCCGGAGGCTCCGGCGGCCCAGTCTCCGGATGCGCTGGACGACCTGTTCGCTGTCCCCGACGAGCTGGCGCCGGCTGCCCAGGACCTCGACCCCGCGGAGATCGAAGAGCGCTTGCGTTCCGAAGACGGCGAAGCGGCGAGGGCCCTGGAGACCCTGACGGGGGCGTGGAACTTCATCCTGGTACGCCTGGTCGACGGAATGGAGGCCGGCGGGGCGGCCCGCATCGCCCGGGAGCTGGATCGGGCGGGCTTCCCGGGGACCGCAGAGATCCAGGTGCGCGACTGGCGGCACAGCGCGGGTGGGAACGCCCTCCTGGTGTGGGTTGTGCAGATCCTGCTCAACGTCGGGTTGACTTTCATAGCCGTTGGGGCGGTGGTGGTCACGATCAACGCCCTGGTGCTGTCGGTCCTCGAACGCACCCGGGAGATCGGCACCATGCGGGCCCTCGGAGCCACGCGCGCCCGGGTGGGATTGCTGATCTCCGGCGAGACCTTGGTCCTGGTTGTGGGCGCCGGGGTCCTGGGCGTCGTGGTGGGAACCCTCCTGGTTGGGCTGGTGAACCTGCTCCAAATCCAGTTGTCCAATCCGGTGCTCGAAGCCCTGTTCGGCCGCACGCACCTGGCGGGGCAGCTGTCACTATCCCTGATCTCCAGCCACCTCGCCCTCTGCCTGATCCTGGGGTTGGTCTCCCTGTTGTACCCCCTGGCCAAGTCCCTGAAGATCCCTCCGGTCAAGGCCATGGCCGCATGAGCGGGATCCTGCGCATCGCCTGGCGCAACTTTTGGCGCAACCTGGGGCGCTACCGCCTGCTCATGGCGGCCCTGGCGGCGGCCGTGGCCATCCAGGTCACGATCCTGGGCGCGATCCTCGGGTTCACCGACACCCTGCGCGTCAAGGCCGCCCGCTACTTCGGCGGGCACGTGGTGGTGCTCGGATACGGGTCCGACCCACGCTCGCAGATCCGGGACCTCGCCCAGGTGGAGAAGGCCCTGCGGTCGGCCGCCCCGCTGGGAGCGATCGTGGTGCGCCGCAGCCTGTACTACGACACGGACTCCACCCTCTTCTTCGCGGGCAACCAGTACGGGCAGCGCCGCCTGATCGGCGTGGAGTGGGGGGAGGAACGTCCCCTGCTGGAGACCCTGGATCTGCTGACTGGAAGGCTGCCCGACGCGCGAGACGAATCCGCGATTCTGGTGTCGTCCGGGACCGCCGAGGCCCTGGCGGTGCGGCTGGGCGACGAAGTGGTCGTGTCGGGGACCACCGAGGCGGGGCAAAGAAACACAGCACAGCTGGTGGTGGCGGGCATCTTCGACGACCCCAGCTTCTTCGGCTTTGCCTCATACCTGTCGAGGAGCGTGGTCAACCGCCTGCTCGACGTGGACCCGGAGCGGGTTTCCGAGATCGGGCTGTTCTTACCCGCCCGTTCCAACCCTACCCGCCAGGCCCGGAAGGTCCTGGCGGCCCTGGCCGAGGAGCTTCCCGTCTATCCCCTGTTCACGACCCAGGAGGAGCGCAACCAAGCCTTCCGGGAACGGGACCTCAGCGCCCCTACGCGCTACGGCGTCATCACCCTGGATGCCAACCTCGCGGAGATCCGCAGCCTGCTGGACGCCCTGGTGGTGCTCGCCGTGTTTCTGGTAGTCTTGTTCCTGCTGATCGTGATCATCGGGGTGGCCAACACCTACCGCATGATCGTGTACGAGCGGACCCGCGAGATCGGCACCATGCGCGCCCTGGGCCTGACCCGCGCGAGCGCCGCCTGGCTGTTCCTGCTCGAGGCCCTGCTCCTGGGCCTGTTCGGCGCCGGGATCGGCTTCGCGGTCGGGCTCGGGCTGCTGTCCGGGCTGTCCCTGATGGAACTGTCGGGCCACGAGGCGCTGCTGATCTTCCTGTCCCAGGGGAGACTGGTCTGGGCGCTGCCGGCGGGCTGGACCCTCGGGATCGTGGCGACCGTCGTGGGTGCCTCCCTGGCCGGATGCCTGCGCTCGGCCGCCCGGGCGGCCGCTCTGGCCCCGGTCGCGGCCCTGAGAACGGAATAGGATGATCGGATGACCAAGACCAGACTTCTGTTGCGGCTCGCCGTCTCACTTGCGCTCCTGATTGCCGGCGCGCTGCCCGTGTGGGCCCAGACCGGGAGCGCCGGGAACATCCTTGCGGTGATCGACGCCCAGGTCAGCTACCTGGACCAGGACTTCTCCGGCGAGTACACCGTTACCCAGGAGAAGCCGGGACAGGGGCGGAGCGTCACCCGGGCGGCGGTATTTCGCCGGGACCGGGAGGACAAGTTCGTGATCCTGATCCTCGAGCCGCCGGTGGACAAGGGCAAGGGCTACCTCAAGATCGGTGATACCTTGTGGGTCTACGACCCGGTCAGCCGCCGCTTCAACGTCACCAGCGCCAGGAACCGCTTTCAGAACTCCAACGCCCGCAACTCGGACTTCACCAGCTCCACCCTGGCCCGGGAC
>JAFGFV010000546.1 GCA_016930895.1 Spirochaetales bacterium
AGGGCGCTGGTCAGCTCGGCCCACCGCAGAATGAGCGCGTCGTGCACCCAGTGGCCCATGAGCACGAACTCCCGCCAGAGCTCCTGGTCGAAGCTGACCAGGGAGCTCCCCGCATCGAACCGGAAGATCTGTTCGCTCCTGGCTCCGCCGGCGTATACGATCGGCCCCCGCACGATCGTGCGGGCGATCGCGCCCAGTGCCGACTGCACAAGCCGCCGGGTGGATGGATCGAAGGCGTCGCCTTTCAGGTCGGCCAGGAAGGCCGGAAGCCCGCCGATCATCCGGTACCTTCCCACCAGGGCGGACAACGCGGGGCGGAAGCTCATGCGCCGCGTCCCGTCGTGCTCCCCCGCGGTCTGCGGGATCAGTGCCCCCTGTGCCTCGACGATCGGCCAGTAGTACAGCAGCCAGCGCTGCGTGATCTCGGACAAAGGGACACTGACGCTGCCGTCGGCGTGCCAGCGTGCCAGCGGCCACGCAGTCAGGGCCATGTCACACAGGGCCCGCAGCAGCGCCAGCTTGTAGGTGGCGGTCTTGCGGTCCCGGTTGATGATGCTCTCGATGCGGTCGATCGGTCGGGGCGCGCCCCCGCGGAGCCGGAACACGAGGCTCACCCACCGCACCCCGCCGCGTCCCAGTCCATCGGCCGAATGCCACTCGCCCTCCGTCGAGAATCCCAGCCGCTCGAACAGGAGCCGCAGCCGCTCCACGGGCCGGAGGATCATGAGCCGGCCCTGCCGGTCCCGCCCTTCGCCTGCCGGGTCCAGGTCCGGGCGTTCGGTGGGCACGGAGACCAGCAGCCTTCCTCCCTCGCGGAGCCAGCCGCGCAGGCAGAAGGCGGTCTCGAAGAGCTCGGCTTCGGGCACGTGCATGAGCACCGCGGAGACGACGATGCCGTCGAAGCTCTGGGGCAACCCGGTCGGCAGCTCTCCCGGAATGCTGCCTGCTGCCAGCCGCCCCTCGAGCTGCGGGTGCAGGCGCAGCGCCTCGTTCCGCAGGGGGTCTACAGGTTCCAGGCCCCAGGGCTCCATCCCTGCCACTCCAAAGAGTACCATGTCCCGGCCGCTGCCGGCACCCACGTCGAGCACCTGCATCCCCCGCTCGAAGACCCAGGGGAACAGCGTGGCGACCCCGGTCTGGGCCGACTCGTAGCGGCGGCTCAGCTCGGCAGCGTGAAGGCTGTAGTAGGCGGCGGTGGGCCCGTCCACGTGGACACTGTAGCGCGCGCCGGAATCCCCCGCAAGCGCGAACGGGGCTGCCGCCACTGTGCGGAAACGGGGTGGGGTTCCGCTCCCCAGGAGGCGGCGATGGCCAAGGGCACCTTCGTGCAGGCTCGTGGTCCGCCGCGGGAGGGCGCTGGCGTTTCCGCGGAAACGCCAGCGCAGGGTGGCGTGCGACTACGGCGTGGTCGCCGTGGGCCACGACGGCCAGGGGCTGAACGTCGGACGTGCCGTGGGGTGGCTGCGCCACTGGGCACTGCCGCCGGCCATCCAGGCCGACTTTCCCGGCACGCCGGCTGTCCCCGAGATTGCCGCGGACTTGCCCGAATGGAGGCTCAACCTCGAGGCGGTTCGCGAGCGCTTCGAGGAGGCGGTCTCCGAGTGGGCCGAGCCCTGAGGGTCCGCTCGCGGTAGGGAGGGCGGATCGACCCGCGTTCTCCTACGGGCGGAGAATCCGGCCCAGCAGTTCTGCACCAGGTACGTGAGGGCCCGCCCCGCCCACTCGGCCTGGTCTCCGAGCGGGTTCTTCGCCGCAGCGCCAAACTCCAGGAGCAGCACGGGCTTGGTCGGCGCCAGTGCCGAGAGGCGGGGGTACACGGCGTCCATCGAGCGCCGGAACTCCGGCCACTGCTTCTCCATAGGCGTCAGGGCGCCGTAGACGTTCACCCCAAGGCAGTCGACGTAGTCGTCCCCCGGATAGTACTGCTCCAAACGGTCCCTGCCGTTCCACCACCCGTTCCAGGGGAACCACCTCCCGTTGACCTCGGTCCCGAACTCGACGAAGAGTGGTTCGTCGAACTCCCGGGCACCCCTGGCCCAGGCGCACAGGTCCGGGTCGAAGGCCCCCTGCAGGATCCGGTTCAGGCTGAACCTCCCTTCCGGCCGGTTCTGATCCGGGGAGCTGCTCAGCATGAGTCGGATGAAGGGCGTGCTCCCGCGATCCCGGATCCAGGCAGCGGTATCCGCGGGAAACCCCCGGCTCCGGTACCAGTTGTGGGAGAAGTACACCCAGGCGGCGGGCTTGCCTGCCATCCGTTCATAGGCGTGCGCTTCGGCCGGGGTCAGGTCGTCCTCCCCCCCCGCTCATTCCGCCGGGATACACCCCATGGTACAGGTGTCCCGCCGGGGGAAGACAGACGATGCCGCCCAGGCTCGGGTCGGCTCCCGCGGCCGTGCGCGCGGCCCACATGGCCGCGAGATGAGCTTCATCGATCGATCACCCCCGAAACACACCACCACCAAGTGATCAATGGTCTGCATGCTGGAAACCCCAACGTCAATCGCGCGCACTGCCTCACCGTTCCCGACAGCCGGCGTTGGTACAGCGTGTTCGGGGGACGCCTTTGGGGTAGTCGCCGCACCGGAGGAATCGCTCAACCCACCGGAGTGATGCGCGGCAGGCGCGACCGGCCCAGTCTGCGGGCGTAGCGCGCATCGTGCTCAGGTCGCGTGAAAGCCCGGCGAAGCGCCCGGCCCGCAGCGGGCAGGGCGGTCGAGGGCACCTCGCTGCACAGCAGGCCGTCCGGTGCGGCGGCGACGCCTGTCGCGCCCTGGACACCATCGGGCGCCTGCTGGGGGCGGTGTCCGCTCCCCAGGCCGCGGAGCTGGCCGAGACCAAGGAGGGCCGCTTTCGGCAGCAGTGGGACGAGCAGGTGCGTAGACGCGCAGGGGTGGAGGCGAGCATCCCCATCGAGGGGGCTCCGGCCGGGTGGCTTCCGCCGTGGGGCGAGGTGATCACCCCGCATCCGGACGTGGCCAAGGGCAACTTCGTGCAGGCTCGGGGTCCGTCGCCGACCTGTGGCAGGTGTACGTGTGGGAGGGCTCCAGCGAGTACAAGGACCCGGGGGAGTCCTACCGGCGGACCTACATCACCGAAGGCCTGCGGCACCTCTTGGTCGGGGCCCTGAAGAGGCTGGGCGGCGCGGGGGAGTTGGGGGTTAGAGGACATCCCGTCGGAGTCCGGGAACTCTTCAGGGTCGCGGTCGAATGATCATCAACGCTTGGTCCGCTTGGGGGGGCTCGTCGCCGAGTGCCAATGGATCGCCTTTCTCTCTGACTGAATTGACGGGAACCCGGGATAGGACTAAAATGTAGTCATTGATAGCAATGCTTTCAAGGAGACGCACAGTGGCGACGATTACGATTCGGAACCTCGATGAATCCGTCAAGACTCGATTGCGGGTCCGAGCGGCCTCGCATGACCGGTCGATGGAGGAAGAGGCCCGCGCGATCCTTCGTATGGCGCTGCAGGTTGGCGAAGCGGGAGGCGGCCTTGGTACATTGATTCACAAGCGCTTCATGGCCGCTGGTGGAGCGGAGTTCCGCCCGCCAGAACGCAAGCAGCGTCCGCGGAAGGCGGACATCCCCCGGTGATCCTCGTCGACACCAATGTTCTGTCAGAGCTGATGCGGCCAACCCCCGACAAACGCGTTCTGGACTGGATGGATAGTCTTCAAAGCAGCGATATCGGACTCACGGCAATCTCGGTAGCCGAGGTTCTGTATGGGATCGGCTCGCTTCCTGAGGGGAAGAAGAAGCAGAGGCTGCTTGACGCCGCAACAACGCTGTTCGATGAGTACTTCACTGGCCGGATCTTTGCTTTCGATCAACTCGCGGCGGTAGACTACGCTGCCGTAGTGCTCCAGCGCGAAAGAATCGGCAGCCCCATCTCGATGCCGGATGCGCAAATCGCGGCCATTTGCCGTGTTTCCAGCGCAGGCTTGGCCACGCGAAACACCAGGGATTTCGAAGATACCGGTTTGGTGCTGATCGATCCGTGGCAGGCCTAGACGACAATCTCAGGTACGCCGGCCAGAAAGACCGCTGCTGGAGCGCGGCCATGAATGCGCCGTGATTGCTGATCATCCGGGGGAGGACGATCACAGGGACCTTTGCTCACTGCTGATTCTGGCATGCGTCAACAGCTCGCGGAAGAATCGGTTGTCGTGAGGACCAGCACCCTCCTGGACGCCTGCTCGGTAAGGCCGTGGTGGTGGAGGAGGGAACACTGCGAAATGGCTGCCGGATGGACGAGGGCCATGGCGATCTCGAACCCGTGCGCCGGCGTGACAGCAGGGACGGCGGCGGAACGGGCATACAGGCGCCGGCGGCGCGTAACGATCCAGCCATTGTGCCTAAGAAGATAGAGGGCCTCCCGGAGGTACGCGTCCTCGAGGCCAGCGCTGGGGCCGAACGCCCGGGCCCGCTCCGGCGAGAAGACCCTGCCCCCCTCGGCGGCCAGGAGCCGAACCAGCTCGATCCCGACATGGAACCTCTCCGGTTTCCTTCCGGCGTTCATTGGAGTAGCTCCAAGCTTTGCGCGGTTCGATCGACGAAAACCACACCCTTCCAGGATGCCACTCGGTACATGGGGGGGTGGAGCCACTATCCCTGCCAAGCAGACCTGCAGGCATCAAGACGGATAGCCTTCGAGTGCCTCTGCCTGGATCTTCCGGGCGTGCTGGGGCTCGGTGGTCACGGCCGTGATGCGCAGATTCCGCTCGTGCGGAACGTGTCGGGGAGTCTCCTTCGCGGACTCCGCCGCATCGGCCAACCGCAAGGGCCCCGAACCCGGAGCTCTTCGACCGGCTGTACGACGTCCGGTCCACCCTGGACCGCTTCCAGCGAACCCGCGGCAACAGCTTCGGATTCGAGGAACAGTGACGGTAATCCCGAGCCGACGGCACCATGATTGTCGAATGCCTGCTCCGTTCTGATCGATATCTCTTAGGGCATGGGTCCGAGGGAGTTGCATGAATGAGCGACATACTGGAGGGAATGCTCGCCCTGATTCGGACCGGCGAAGTGTAGATATCCCCGCAGGGCTACGAGGAACTCGCCCAGGACGGCACCTACGTGCGGGATGTCCTGGAAGGTGCGCTGTATGGGTCGGTCATCGAAGAATACCCTGAGTACCCAGAAGAGGCCGCCCGTCTTGACGCTGCAACGGGACCGAGAAGCCAAGCCGATCCATGTGGTGTGGGGCATCCCGAGAGGTTCTGCGTCGCCCGCAGTGCTGATCACCGCCCATCGGCCGGACCCAGCGCGGTGGGATGACGAGCTCAAGACGAGGAAGCGATGACAAGAAGGCGTCATACGAAGCTCCTGTACGAGGGCTCCTACCTAACGGAGGTGGATGTTGAGCTGGTCGAGTCGGATCTGCCTTGGCCCCCGTACATCTCCGTGGAGGACGCCCACAGGCTTGACGAGGTGCGCGAGGCTCTCAGGAGATTCGACCGGGATCGCGCCCTTGTAGTCTGGCCGCGTGTACACACTTACACCTGTTCAAGCGATAAGCCCCTCCACGACGGCCAGCGGCGCATCAGTTCGCTCCCCCGGGTGAGCGTCAGGTTGACGAGTGCGATCCGCAAGGTTCTGGAAGCTTCACAACCGGCGGGTGGGCAGCCTGGGCACGAGCGGACCGAGCCATTGATTCCAGGTCTTCCCGACGTAGGCGAGCATGCGGTCGTGGAAGAAGTTCCCCGGTCCGGCGAAAGTGAGGTTGCCCACGGCGCATTTCGCCCGCCGCAAAGACGGGAAGTCCGAAAGCTCCATCCGCTCCCCGTAGGCTCGCAGCACGCGCCACAGGTCGTAGTAGTCGCGGGCGCGCGAGCGGCTCCCACCCCGCTCTTCGAGTTTCTCGACGTGCTGAAGGATCGCGCGCAGCTTCTCCGCGGCCACCTGGCGCCGCTGCACGGGCAACTGGCAGGGCAGCTACGAGGGTTTCCTTCCCACGGGCAAAACCATCGGCAAGAACCTGGGCTTTACGGTATCGGGTCTGGCCACCTTCCACATGCACGTCCAATGGATGTCTGTCGGTGGCGGCCTGGCTCCGGCCGGGACAAACGGCCGGCTGACCGCCAAGAAGCTCTGCAGGAAAAGCACGGAAAGCTTTTCCGGACCGTTCCGTACGCTGACACCCCCTTCAGCATGACCCGGCCGCTCGACGGCTCCTATCCCCCGCTTCCGGGACCGCCCTTGAAGGGCTCGGCGATATCCTCGGTGATCCAGCCGCCGTAGAAGCTCCCCTCCTGAGGCTGGACGCGCTCTCCGTTCACCGTACAGGTGCGAACGGCATGCTGGGGGGCATGCTCCTGCCTCCATCCCTCAGGGGCCAGGCGCGTCAGGTAGGGCGTGCGCAGCCATGTGCCTCGGGAGCGGGAAGAGCACAGTCCGTACCGGCCGATCAGTCGCAGGCGAGGGTCGGGCAGGTGCTGGAGCAACTGAGGCGATGAAGTCGGTGGCACGAAAGGCCTTACGGTTGGTGCGGAAGTAGGGGTTGTACGTGCGTATCGCGCAGCACTGTGGCGGCATGTTCTTCCAGAACTTGCTCGCTGAGGGAGACTGGCGCCGGGCGATGTTGTTTCCCGCCAGCTCTGATTTCCTGAGTTCTTGAGAAACCGCCAGGAATCGCCGCACTCTTTCGCCCGAGAAGCGTTCGTCCTGGCGCGAGGGATAAAGGAGCAGGTGAGAGCGTGTCCGCCTTTGCCGAGATCGTGGCACACTCTCGCCAACCGACAAGCTCACCAACCGACAAGCTCGATATCTACTGGAGCCTCAATGGTTGCGATTGGTAAGCGTGTCGGCTTGTGCTCATCCGAGCAGCAGCGTACGCTCCCAGCGTTCTCTGTGGGGAGGTTCATTCCTTGCGGATCTATGCCGGCTGCCGCGCAGCTCGAGCTCTCGGGTGCGTGCCTTCGCATTCGGAGTATCGACCTCGGCCAGGACTGGCCTCGGATCCACCATGACTTGCTCGAGCTCACAGGGGCAGGCTGATCGGGATATGCAGGGATCGGAATCAGCCCAGAAGGAGACACATCTGGTGCTGAGCAGGCGAAAGCCCGGACAGCGGTGCGCGCGATTCCGAGCCGCGGTTACCGTTGCGCTCCTGCTGCATCCGCTCGAAAAACGCGATGAACCGCTGGATCGTCCCGGCCGCGTGCTGCCCCACACGTCCGGATCCGGCGAGGAAGGATCCGGGCGCTCGAAGGCCCCGGCGCACGGCTCACGCCCAGGCACCCCGCCCAGAGGCGACCGGAGAACCAGGGCTGAGCAGTCCCTCCCCCGCGGGCCGGCGAAGGCTCGCCGTCCGGGAACCGGCGACGGGCCGGATCAATCCAGGGCTGCCAGGACCTGCTCGATCGAGTCAGCGTCCAGTACCCGATCGATGGCCCGGTCCAGGGCGTCGTGGTCGCGGCTGTTCGTGATCCGCTGCCGGAAGGAAGCCGGAAGGCGGCTGAACCTCTTCTCGAGGAGGCGCAGCAGCACCTGGCGCGTCTTCTCGAGTTCCCCCTCGAGCCTGCCTTCCAGCTTGCCCGCGGCTTTGCCCTTTTCGATCAGCTTGTCCGCCAGGGTCATGTACACCTCCCGCACCGCCGCGGAGCCCAGCCGCTCGAGCTCTGCCTCGAGGTCGCGAGCCTCCACATCCGTGCCTGCCTGCAGTATATACTCCAACAGGGCGCTGATGAAAGTCTTCTGGTCCACCTCCAGGGGCAGAGCCGCCACCGCGCGCAGGATTTCGCCCAGGTGGGGCCGCAGGCCACCGAGAGCATGTTTGAGGGCCCGAACCGCGACCTGGTACTGGAGGCTGCCCGTGAGCATGTCGTCCCCGCGCTGCCGAAGGTCGAGCATCAGGGAGGTGAAGCCGGGGACGAAGGGAGCCAGCTCCGCATCGGGGAGGAAGTACCCGGCGAAGCTCAAGGAATGGCGCCAGCGCCGCCGCCCGTGGTAGACGATGGGGGGGACCCGCGGCGGGAGGGTGCGGGCCCGGGGGTTGCGGGTGCGCTCCCGCTCCCAGATGCGCACCATGTACCGCAAGAGCTGCAGCCGCGTCCAGCGGTCGGGGTGAGACTTGTGCTAGACCAGGACGTACACCAGCAGGGGCGAGCCGCGCAGGCGGGTGCGGACCAGGAGGTCCGACTCGTGGGAGGCCAGCTCCGGATCCACGAAGCTCTCCCCGGAGACCTCCAGGGAG
>JAFGFV010000547.1 GCA_016930895.1 Spirochaetales bacterium
AGCGAAGAAGCAGCTATCCGCTCGGTTCTAGCGGACGCCGCCGTCAGGACCGCCGAGCTCCCCGGCACACTGCCGTTCCCCCTGGTGGAGTCTCTCAAATCTTCCCTGAGCGGTACGATCCTGTCCTGCCGGAGCGACGGTCTGGACCGACTCCTGCGGCAGTGGCGGGCACTGAAGGACGAGGAGGAGCTGGCCAGCCTACGGCGGGCCTGCAGGCTCACGAACGAGCTGCTGGCGGAGGTCGAGGCTCTGCTGCTCGATCCCGGTGCAGGGCAGGAGGCGAGACTGCGGGAAGTGGACCTGGCGCTCGGTCTGGAAACAGGCGCCCTGGAGCGGGGAGCGGAGGGGATGGGGTTCGAGACCCTGGCGGCGGGGCCCGAGCGAAGCTTCGCCATTCACTGCTTTCCGACGGTCACTTCCGGCCGTTTTGGCGTTCAGGGCTTGTCGATCCTGGACTTCGGTGTCGTGGTGGAGGGCTACACGAGCGACGTAACCCTGACCGTGGCTCAGGGACCCCTGAGTGGGCGGCAGGAAGAGATGATCGGCGCGGTCCGGGGGGCATACGAGCTGGCAGCTGCTCTGTGCGGCCCCGGCGTGGAGACGCCGACCGTGGCCCGCGCGGTGGACGAGCACCTGGAGGGCCGGGGGTTCCGCATGCCCCATTCCCTGGGACACGGCATCGGCCTGGAGGCCCACGAGGAGCCCCTGCTGCGCTCGCGTACCGCTCCAGGGGGAGGTACGACTCTGGAACCGGGCATGGTCTTTACCCTGGAGCCCGGGGTGTACGAGGCCGGAGAGGGCGGCGTCCGCCTGGAGAACGATTTCGTCTGCACCGCCGCGGGGGTCGAGGCCCTGACTTCCGCACGGCTGGTACGGTTGTAGAGAGCCCGCCGTGGTCTTCGGGAAGACCGTGACCGTGGAGACCCGCGGCTACTCGGACGTGCACGATCTGACCCCTGCCGTCCGGGATGTCGTGAGGCAGTCCGGGATACGGGACGGCCTGGTGTCGGTGACCTCGGTGGGTTCCACCGCCTCGATCTCCACGATCGAGTTTGAGCCCGCTTTGGTGGAAGATCTGAAGGAGCTCCTGGAGAGGCTGGCTCCGGCCTCCATGCACAGCCGCCACTCGGCCACCTGGGGCGACGACAACGGGTTTTCCCACCTCCGGGCCACTCTCATGGGACCCGGAACCACGCTCCCCGTCGTCGAGGGCGAGATTCTCCTCGGCACCTGGCAGCAGGTCGTCCTGATCGACCACGACAACCGCCCCAGGAGCCGCCGGGTGCGCATCCAAGTCGTCGGGTAGCCGGAGGCTCCCGCTATCCCCTCGACGGCCGCCCCCGGGCCGGATGTGTTCTATTCCCGCCGTAGACCTTTCCCGCAATAGGGGCAGTAGTCGAACTCCGGCTCGACCGGCCCGCCGCACTTCGGGCAAGTGAGCGGGCTTTCTTCTCCGATCTCCCCGGCCAACTCGGCGTCGAGGCCCTCGTAGGTCTCGGGGAGATAGGCTTCCGGGAAGTCCCCTGCCTCGTCGCCCCGGAGCGGCCGGACGGCTTGACAGCTCTCGCAGACCAGGTACGGATCCCCTCTGCGGACGGGAATCAGGGGGATGAAGAAGAGGCTCAGGTACGAGCGCACCTGCTCGATTCGGGCCGACCGTCTGCCGCAGCTTGGACAAGGAAGCGGCCCCGGGTCCAGCACTTCGCGTCGCGGCTCCAGGCCGCCGATGAAGAAGAACATGACGCCCCAACTGTGCGGCCCAGCCGTGGCCGTGTCAAGGAGGACTGCGATCCCGAGGCGGACCGGCGGACCGTCGCGCGGGACCGGCGGACCGTCGCGCGGGACTGGCGGACCGTCGCGCGGGTATGCGGAGCACCTGGCGTTCGTCGACCCACAAATCGGCGACCCAACCCGCCTCGACCTCGAACAGGCTGTGAAGGCCGAAAGGCACGTCGGGCATGGTGAGCGTCGGTGAGCTCGCCGTTTGAACGGTGGGCACGAAAAACGGCGACTCCAGGAACCAGCGCCCCGGAGCGAGCTCCAACTCTATGACCCGGCAGGGCAGGGAACGGAGGTCGGTCACTCGGAAGGATCCCGAGACCAGGGCGGCTGCCGCCCCGTCCAGATCCAGGGCCCAGGGGTCTTGCGGAGACCGCGCCAGGATTTCCCGGCACAAGCGGGGCACGTTCAGGGCTTCGACTTCCAGGCCCTGCCGGAGCAGGCGCTGGAGGATTTCGCCGACTGGGCCCTGCTCCCAACGCAGGGTCAGGACCCGCCCGTCCCCGGAGGAGTCCAGGGGAAAGACTCCGGCCGCTGGAGGCAGTACGCAAGGGTCGCAGGGCGTGGGGAAAGCCAGCACCGATTGGTGCTGGAGCTTGGGCAGGCGGATGCAGGGCACCGCGGGGGAACCCGGCGGGATCTGGAGGCTTGTTTCCGTCCCCGGAACGACTATCAGCCAGCCCGGCTCGCCGAAACATTCTAGCCAGTGCCCGGGAAGCTCAGGGAGCTCGAGCTGCATCTGGATGTCCGTTTGGTACATCCGACAACCGGGCTGGAGGGTCAGCGCCAACCCCCCGGCGCAGAGCCCCAGACAGGCAGCCTGCAAGCGCACGAGGCGAGCCGCCGGGATGCAGCGCGGGAACCTCAACCGAGGGGCCATCTCTCTTTTCTACGGGAAAGACAGCCATTCTGATTGTGGATCAAGCGTGAATCCGCGCTTCTTCCTTGATAAGCCCAAGGTACTGATCTATATTTAGGGCCAGGCATGGAGCCGGCGAAATCTCTCGGGGGACTGGTTACGCCCCTGCCCAGGGGCGGCTTCCTGGTCGACACGCCGGAAGGGTACGTCCAGTTCGGTTCGCCTCCCGAGACCATCAAGGACACGATGGCCCTGCCGAAATCCGTTCCACAGGTCTTCGTCCTGCCCCGTGCCCTGTTCGACTGGCGCAAGGGAATCAATCTGGCGGACCTGGAGTTCCCGATCTACTACAACTTCTTCTTCCAGAAGCGGAAGACCCGGATCGTCTGCACCCGGACGCAGGCCAGCCGCCTCATGCGGGCCCTCCAGGAAGCCCTGTTCGGACCCCGGGAGCTCATGATCGAATCCGACGTGTTCGAGTCCGACGGCTTCGTGCCGGACATCCGCAAGGAGATGGACTACTTTCGCGGCCCCATCCGCTTTCGTGACGTTCTCTCCCTGTCCCTGTTCGACGGCGGCCGGTACGAGCTCGGGGGGGTCTCCATTCGCATCGACCCCGCCGGCGACTTCGACGTCTACTTCGACTCCAAGAAGCTGGCCCATATCCCGGGGATCATACCCTGCAAGCCCATGCACCAGATCGGCAAGCGCCTGCCGGAGCCCTACAAGCCCCCGCTGTTCGGAGTGACCTGCCTGGGTCCCAGCCACGGCTTCGATCCGACGGCCAACACGTCGGGTTTCATCATCTGGCTGAACCACTCGGGGATCATGATCGACCCGCCGATCAACTCGACCGAATGGCTTGAAAGCTCGAACGTGAATCCCAAGCTGATCGACAGCATCATCCTGACCCACTGCCACGCCGACCACGACGCCGGAACTCTCCAGAAGATCCTCGAGGAGGGCAAGATCACGGTGTACTCCACCAAGACCGTGATGAGGAGCTTCCTGAAGAAATACTCCTCCCTGACCGGCGAGCCCGTGTCGAACCTGATCCGCCTGTTCAACTTCAGGCCGGTGTACATCGGGAAGCCCGTGTTCATCCACGGGGGGCGCTTCAGGTTTTACTACACCCTGCACTCCATCCCGACCATCGGCTTCACGCTCAAGTTCCAGGATCAGAGCTTCGTGTACTCTTCCGATCATCAGGCGGACCCGGAGGTCCAGGACAAGCTGGTCAGAGAAGGGGTGATGGACGGGGAGCGCTTCCGACAGCTGCGGAACTTTCCCTGGGATTCCAAGGTCGTGTACCACGAGTCGGGCATCGCCCCGCTGCACACGCCGATCGCCTATCTGAACTCCCTGCCCCGCAACGTGCAGAAGAAGACCGTGGTCTACCACATCGCCAAGAAGGACTTCCCCCGCTCCACGGCGCTCACCCTGGCTTCCTTTGGAATCGAGAACACCCTGTACTTCAAGACCCGGCCGCCGGCCTACGAGCGGACGTACGAGATCCTCGACGTTCTCAAGCACCTGGACTTCGTCGAGAGCCTGACGGTGGAAAAAATCCAGGAGTTCGTGACCATCATCGACGAGCGTCGCGTGGAGAAGGGGCACCACATCATCCGCAAGGGCGAGGAAGGCAAGAGCTTCTTCATCATCCGCTCGGGAAACGTGTCGATCCGGGACGAGGAGCTCATCGGACACAAGTTCCTGGGTACGTACGAATACTTCGGCGAGGTCGCCCTGCTTTCGGAGGTGCCCCGCACGGCTGACGTCGTGGCAGAGACCGACGTCAATCTCTACACCGTGGAAAAGGACAAGTTCCTGAGCTTCATCTACGGCACCCAATTCGAGAAGACACTGCGGCGGCTGGTCGCCAACCGTTCGAGCGAGACCTGGAACATCATGGCCTCCAGCCCCACCCTGCAGCATCTCACCTCCTATCAGCGGACCTGGCTCGAGTCGATCCTGGTGCCGAAGGAGCACGAAGGGCCGGGGGTCCTGGTCAAGGAAGGCAAGTCTCTCGAGCAGTTCTTCATCATCCGGGAAGGTCAGGTAGAGGTCAACCGCAACGGTCAGCTCGCCGCCACCCTCGGCAAAGGCGACTGCATCGGGGCCATGCACAAGATCTACGGCGACGAGATCTCGGAGTTCACCGTTTCCCACAAGAAAGCCGTCAAACTGTTCGGGATCGATCGTCAGGATGTCCTGGACTTCGTCGAGGGCAACCCCGGCGTTGGCATGAAGCTGACCTACCAGTACACCCTCCGCGATTAGAAGGCGGGACCCGGAGAGCACTCCGGGCAAGATGCCGTGTTACCCTTTGCCGAGTTCGATGCGGTGGACGGGCGGGCCGCCAGTCCAGTTGCCGGCCGTCAGGACGTCGGCGTGCGAGGGGTGGCAGGTGAACACGACCAGCTGCTGAGCCCGGGCAAAGCGAGCTAGGGCGGCGGCGGCGAGCCTCTGACGTTCCGGGTCCATGTCCACGAGGGGATCGTCCATGACCACGAACCCTCCGGGAGCCGGCTGTTCGTCAGCCGCGGCCGGTCCGCTCCCGCCGATCCGTCCGCTCCCGCCGACCGGGTCGCTCCCGGCCAGCAGGTACTCGGCCATGGCCAACCGCAGCGCCAGGGAAAAGAGATCCCGGGTCCCTGTGGAAAGCAGCGGGTAGCGCAGCGTCATCCCGTCCTCCCGCTCCAGGGCCTCGGGCAGCAACGATCCCTCCGCCGCTCCGTGGTAGCGGGCTCCACTCATCTCCCTCACATACCCTCCGAAGCGATGACGGAATCCCTCCAGCGAGGAATCGTCGAGGTTCTCCAGGATACCGTCGGCCGCTTCCCGAACCCGCAGCAGGGCCGCCCCGTGGCGCTTCTGCTTCTGGAAGTGCCGCCTGGCCTCGCTCAGGCGGGAGGCGAGCTCCTCTGCGCTTTCCTCGGGGAGATGGCGCAATGCCTCCTGGAGCGTGCTTTCCAGACCAGCCGCCTGCTCCCGCAGCCCCTGGGCCTCCCGCTCGCGGGAACGGTGCTTCGCCAGGAAGGAGGGGGCGTCCCCGTACTCTTCGGGCAATTCCTGGAGGCCGGCCAGCTGCCGGTCCAGCTCCTGCAGCCGGGCCGAGCGCTCTCCGATCGCGCGCAGGAGGGCCTCCCGGTTTTCGTGGCTGCCCTCCAGGGAGGTGATCCGCTGGTCCGCGCGCAGGAGGCTCTCCTCGATGCGCCCGAGACCGGCTCGAACCTCCGCCAGCTCCGCAACTACCGTCTCGATCTCTCGCCGCGGTGGGCCGGCCGGCTGCTCCCCGGCCGCAGATTCCAAATCCTCCCAGGTTTGGCCGTCCAAGGTCTCTTCGAAGGCCCTTCGGGCCGCGGCCTCTTCCAGGCTCAGACGCTCGTGGCGGCTGCATGCCCCCTCGGCGGCGTCTAGATTAGGGACCCCCGCCTCCTGGAGCAGGCCCTGCAGCCGGGTGCGGGCGGCTTGGTAGCGGCGGGCGATCTCGTCGAAGCCCGCATCGCCGGAGGTGACTTCCAGGGACCAATCCCGATGCTCCAGACGGATACGCCCCCGGGCTGTCAGCTCCCAGCTTTCCTCGGCTTCCAGCTGCTTTTCCTCGGGCTCGCTGAGATCCTGGACGAAGGTCACCGCGAACCCGTCCCGGGCCTCCAGACGCAGGGAGAGGGCCCCGCCGGAAACCGCCCCCTCCAGGCGCTGCAGCTCCCCCGACGCAGCGCGCAGCTCCTTCATTTGCTCTGCGCTCGGGCCTGGAGCGTGCTCGAGCCCTGCCCGGGCGGATTCCCAGCGTTCCTTCAGCTCCCGGGCGCGGGCGCGCTTGTCCCTGAGGGCGCGGCTGCGGGCGTACCGTTCGACGTCGGCCAGCTCCGCCTCCAGGCGCCCGCGGCTCTCCGTCAACCGGCCGCCCTCCTCCCGGCTGCGCTCCCGGACGAGCAGACTTTCGGCCCAGTCGGCGTAGGCCTTCTCCGCCGCCTGCAGCTG
>JAFGFV010000548.1 GCA_016930895.1 Spirochaetales bacterium
CGTGCCCGCCGGGGAATCCAGCATGTGGGGGGACTACCACGCCAGGGAGCTGGCCCTCTACATCAAGAAGCTGGGGGAAGGCGGACCGTACTACACCTTCTGGAGCTGCCTGTGAGCCCCCGGACCCTGGACCCCCTCGGCGCACCGCCCCTGAAGGACACCGCCCGCCTGTGCATCCACACGATCACCACCCGTCCGTGGCCCCTGGAGGACGCGGTCCGGCACTACGCGGGCGCAGGGGCGGCCGGCATCACGGTCTGGCGGGAGGCCATCGAGGGGCGGGACCCGGCTGCCGCCGGCCGCCTGATCCGCGAGGCGGGTCTGGAGGTGGTCTCTCTGTGTCGGGGAGGATTCTTCCCGGCCCGGGATCGGGAGGGCCGGCGGCGCGCCGTCCAGGAGAACAGGCGCATCGTCGACGAGGCGGCGGCGCTGGGAGCCCTGCACATCGTGCTGGTCTGCGGGGCCGACCCGGCAGTCCCGCTCCCGGAGGCCCGGGAGCAGATTCGGGAGGGCATCGAGGCCGTCGCGCCCTACGCAGCCGAGCGGGGCGTGCGCCTGGCCATTGAGCCCCTGCACCCCATGTACGCCGACACCCGCTCCGCCGGATCCGCGGCTGGATGGAAGGAGCGGGGTTCCGGGGGTTCAACGAGGTGGAGATCTTCTCCAGCCGCCGGTGGAGCCAGGACCAGGGGCGATGCCTTCAGGAGATCGTCCAGGCCTACCTGAACGCCTCCTGAGCGCTCCCCCGCGGGGGACGGAAGAAAGGGCAACGGCAGTGAACGAACGATCCATCGGGATCATCATGAACGGGGTCACCGGACGCATGGGCACCAACCAGCACCTGGTGCGCTCGATCCTGGCCATCCGGGCGCAAGGGGGCCTCCCCCTGGCCGGGGGCGGCCGGCTGGTCCCGGACCCCATCCTGGTGGGGCGGAACGCCGCCAAGCTCCAGGCCCTGGCGCGGGCACACGGCCTGGAGCGTTGGAGCACCGACCTGGACGCCTGCCTGTCCGACCGAAAAAACGAGATCTACTTCGACGCCCAGCGCACGGACCTGCGTCCCGAAGCAGTCCTGCGGGCGGCGGCGGCGGGCAAGCACATCTACTGCGAGAAGCCTCCGGCCACCAGCACCGAGGCGGCCCTGTCCCTCTACCGGGCGGCCGTGGAGGCCAAGGTCAAGAACGGGGTCGTGCAGGACAAGCTGTGGCTCCCGGGCCTGTTGAAGCTGCGCCGGCTGGTCGTCACGGGTTTCTTCGGCAGGATCCTTTCGGTGCGCTGTGAGTTCGGGTACTGGGTCTTCGACGGCTTCGACCAGCCCTGCCAGCGCCCCTCCTGGAACTACCGCAAGGAGGACGGGGGAGGAATCATCCTGGACATGTTCTGTCACTGGCGCTACGTGATTGACAACCTCTTTGGCCCCGTGCAGGCCGTTTCGTGCATGGCCGCCACCCACATCGACCGGCGGGTGGACGAGGAGGGGCACGAATACCCCGCAACGGCGGAAGACGCAGCCTACGCCACCTTCCAGTGCGAGGGCGGGCCGATCTGCCACTTCAACTCCTCCTGGGTGGTCCGGGTGCGTCGGGACGACCTGGCGGTCTTCCAGGTGGAAGGCACCACCGGCTCCGCGGTGGCGGGCCTGCGGGACTGCTGGATCCAGCCAGCCGCCGCCACCCCCCGGCCGGTGTGGAACCCGGATCTGCCCAGCCCCATCGACTTCTACGCCGGCTGGCAGAAGATGCCGGACACCCGGGAGTACGACAACCCCTTCAAGGCCCAGTGGGAGTTGTTCCTGCGCCACGTGACGGAAGACGCCCCCTTCCGCTGGACCCTGATCGAAGGAGCCAGGGGGGTGCAGCTGGCGGAAGCCGGGAAGCGCTCCTGGCGGGAGCGCCGCTGGGTGGACCTGGAGCCCCTGTCCTGATGACCGCGGACTGCACGACCTTCGAGCTCGAGGCCTCTCCGCAGAAGGTGGCGATTCCGGGAATCGGCTCCTGCGGGCAGCACTCGGCCCACCTGACCGGCCGGGCAACGGCGGGGATCAGGAAGCCCTTCTCCAAGAGCGGGGGCACCCGGTGAGCCCGCCCCCCAGCACCGTCAGGGCGGGCTTCGTGGGGGCCGGCTTCGCGGCCCGTTTCCACTACGAG
This sequence comes from Spirochaetales bacterium, assembly GCA_016930895.1. The sequence continues at coordinate 2,148 of JAFGFV010000548.1, forward strand.
AGCCTGACCCAGGCCCGCGGCCTGGGTGTGATCCCCCTGGGAGTGTACTCCAGGACTGCGCACAGCCGTCGCCGCTTCGCGGAAGAGCGGGGCTTGCGGGCCTTCGACACCCTGGACGAGCTCCTCCAGGCCGTGGACGTCGTGCACGTGTGCGTGCCTCCGGCCCTGCACGAGGCGGTGACCGTGGCGGCGCTTCAGCGTGACGTGCACGTGATCGTCGAGAAGCCATTCACGGGCTACTTCGGTGCTCAGGAAGGTCGTGAAGCCACGGACGGCCAGCCAGCCCGGGTCGGCAAGGAACGGATGCGGGACGGCGCGCTGGCAAGCGCCCGACGCATGCTCGAGGCGGAGGTCCGCAGCAAAGGGCGGATCTTCTACGCCGAGAACTGGGTGTTCGCCCCGGTCATCCAGAAGGAAGCAGAGATCGTCCGCAAGACCCGGGCGCAGATCCTGTGGATCATCGCGGAGGAGTCCCACTCGGGGTCGCACTCGCCCACCTACGGGATCTGGGAATACTCAGGGGGCGGCTCCCTGATGGGCAAGGGCTGCCATCCCCTGACCGCCGCCCTGTACCTCAAGCGCCTGGAGGGGACGACCCGAAACGGAACTCCAGTTCGCCCCGCCGGGGTCACGGCCCGGACCCACGAGCTCACCCGGATCCCGGGCTACGAGGACCGGGGCTTCCTGCGCACCGACTACACCGACGTGGAGGACTTCGGCTTCATGCACGTGCTCTTCGACGACGGCACCGTGGCCGACATCTTCTCTTCCGAGATCGTCCTCGGCGGGGTCCACAACTGGCTGGAGGTCAACGCCAGCAACCACCGCACCCGCTGCAACATCAACCCTATCGATGCCCTCGAGACCTACAACCCCAGAGACGAGCAGTTCCAGGACATCTACGTGGTCGAAAAAACCGGCACCAAGCAGGGTTGGAGCCACCCGGCCCCGGACGAGGACTGGATGAACGGCTACGTCCAGGAGATGGACTCCTTCTACCGGAGCATCCAGGAGGCAAGCGAGCCCTTCGCAGGGGCGGAGCTCGGCTACGACACCGTGGCGGTCATCTACTCCGGCTAC
>JAFGFV010000549.1 GCA_016930895.1 Spirochaetales bacterium
AAGCGAGCGCAGCGAGACTCTCCAGAGCGAGCTGGCGAGCTTCCGCGGCCAGGTGGAGGCCGAGCTCCGTCAGCGGGAGGCGACCCTCGACAATCTGCTCGGGGAATACGAGCGCAACCTGCGGCTTGCCCAGGAGGAACGCTCGCGGCTCCAGGAGGAGATGGCGACCCGCCAGGCCGAGCTGGAGGCCCGCTTCCGGGCGCAGGAGAGCGCTCTGGAGGAAGATCGGGCGCGAGCCCTCGAGGAGCTCGACCGCCTCCAGCAGCAGCAGGAGAAGGAACAGCTGATCCGCGACCAGTTCCTCTCCTTCTACTCCACGACCCGGGACCACCTGGCAGGCCTCCGCTTCCCCGAAGCCCTGGCTGCCCTGCAGGAGTTCAGAAGCTACCTCGATCAGCCTTCGGTAAGCGGCCTCCCGGGGATCCGCAGGCGCCGGCCTGTCGAGCTGTTCCTGATCGACTCGCTCGAGCGGCTCATCGCCCAGGAGCAGCGAAGCGCCCAAACCGACACGGCGTCCCTCATCGCTTCGGCCGACCTGATCGTCCGGGTCTCGGACATGGTGGGGCGTGCGGACCGCCCGTTCCAGGACGGGGATTACGAGCAGGCCCGGGAGCTGTACCTCTCGGCGCTGGCCGAGATCCCGGCCGTCCAGCTCGGCTACGAGCGGCTCCAGGCCATCGAAGCGAGCCTCGCTCGGCGCAGGCAGGAGCAGGTGGCGTCCCTGATCGCGGCCGCGGGCAGCGCGTACCGCCAGGAGGACTACCAGAGCGCGGTCAACGGTTACCGAAGGGCTCTGGTCCTCCTGCAGGGGGAACGAGCAGCAGCCGAACAGATGATCGCCCGGATCATGGATTCCGGGTTCAGGATCCGCTCCGCAGAAGAGGGGCCCGCATCCGGAGGCGAGGCCGCCCTGGTCGAGGCGCAGGCCCGCCTAGCCGAGCTGGAGGCCACGGCCGGCGACGCCCGCAGACAGGCGGCGGAGCTCGCGGAGGCCAGGCGGCAGATTGCAGCTCTCGAAGCCGCGCGCACCGCCGCCGAGCGCCGGGTCGCGGAGCTCGAGAGCACGGTGCAGCGCCTGAGCGCGAGCGAGGCCTCCCAGACGGAGATGGTTCGCTTGACGGGCGAACTTGAGACGGCCCGGACCCGCATTCGGGCGCTGGAGGCGGCCAGCGGCGCCGCCGAGCGGCGGATCGCAGAGCTCGAGGCAGCCCGCGACACTACGCGGGACCGCATCGCAGAGCTCGAAGAGGCCCGCAGCGCCGCCGAGCGCCGGGTCAGCGAGCTCGAAAGGGCCCGCGAGGCCGCCGCGCGGCGCCTGGGCGAGTTGGAAACGCTCAACCGGGAGAACGAGGACAGAGCGGTCCGGCTGGAGCGGATCCGCTCACAGTACCTGGCTCTGACCTCGCCGGGAACGGACTCCGGGGTGTCCCGGTCGGCCCTGATCGCCCTTCTGGAAACCAAGGTGCTGATCCAGCGGGTCCTGATCTCCGATCCCGTCCGCTCTGAGTACCCACAGCTGTACGACCGCTTCGAGCAATACCTGGAGGCCCTGGTGCAGGAACAGGAGAGGGCCACACAGGTGGCAGTGCTTCGGGACGTGGAAGTGCTCCTCGACAGTCTCCTCCGGCAGGAGAGCCGCGGGGCCCCGCCGGCGGCGCTCGAGCCCTACCGGGCGGCCCCCGCCTCTGAGCCATTCCTTCGGGTGTTGGAGAAGCTCGAGCGGCTCCTGCGCTGAACCTGCTCTGCCCGGCCCACAACCAAGAAAAGGGGCCCCGAAGGGCCCCGGTCACCCACTTTCTTGCTGGCTTACTTTCTCGCTCCGCCGCCCCCGAGCCCCCCCCTTGGACTGCTCGGGAGGCCTCCTACCTTCCTACGGCATCTTCCGTACCCTACGGCATCTTCCGTTTCCTACGGCATCTTCCGTTTCCTACGGCATCTTCCGTTTCCTACGGCATCTTCCGTTTCCTACGGCAGGGTCTGGATGTACAGGGTGTACGGTTGCCCCGCGCTTCCGGACGTCCCTCCGGCGAGAAAGGCCTTGACCCCGACGTAGTAGTAGGCGCCGGGGGTCAGGTTGATGATGGTCCACGGAGGGTTCTGCGGCTCGGAGTCCGCCCACGAGTCCTGGGACAAGAGCTCGGTTCCGGCGTCGTTCCAGAAGAACAGGTCCAGATCGTCGAAGCCCGTGTGCCAGACGCAGCGGATCTCCACGGTGGTCGAAGTGACCGGTTGGAACCGGAAGACGTCGTGGCCACCGGCGGCGTCCATGGCCCCGGACACGGCGATCAGGTCCCCATCGTTCATCGGCCCCAGGATATCGATGTTGCTCTCGCTGAAAGGCTTCTGGGAGTCATCGTTGGGCTCGCTCTCGGTGAACAAGAACGGGATGGCGATCTCCGCGGAGGTGGCCTGGTCGCCCACCGGGTTAGAGTCATCGTCCGCCGAGATGCGGACGATCAAGCGGTAGAAACCTGTATCCGCGGGCCAGGCGCCGTCGAAAGAGATGGTGGCCGCGCCGAAGGGAGGCAGGGCGACGTGGCTTCCGGAATCCGCGAGGGTGTCGCCGGCGTCCAGGATCTGATCCTCGGAGACGTACACCCACCAGTCGATGGGCTCCCCCCCGGCGTTGCCGGCAATCTCGCTCACGTCGAACTGGAAGCTCCCAGCGGCGCTGAACAAGGCGCTCGGAGCCCCGGTGTCCTGAGTCACCAGGTTGACGACCTCGTAGTCCGGATAGACGACCGGGCTCGTGACGGCGATCGCCGTGCTGGCCTTGGTGTTGCTCAGGTCGTCCACGTCGTCTCCGGCCTCGGCCACCACGATCAGGTACCAGGTACCCGCCAAGCTCGGCCAGGTGCCGGAGAAGGTCTTGGTCGTACCGGCCCCCGCCCCGAGAGGGCTCAGGGAGCCGGTGTCGATGACCGTGTCCCCGGCGTCGTAGACTGCATTCGCGGAGAGGTAGGCGCTCCAGTAGACCATGTACTGGCCAGGGTCGTCGCCGGAGTTCACAATCTGGAACTCCCCGGAGATGGCGCCTCCGGTGACGGTGACGCCCAGGTTGGACACCGAGCTCAGCACGTAGTCCACGTCGGGCGCCGTCACGGTCAGCATGCTGCCGGCCAGCAGGTCATTGGCCGGGTCCACGTCGTCCCCGGCGTCCACCGTGACGATGTAGCAGTAGCTCCCGGGGGTCGAGGGCCAGGTGCCGCTGAAGGCAATCGGCCCGGAGACGCCGCCTGGAGACAGCGCCGCGATGTTCCCGGAGTCGATGATCGGGTCCGTGCCGATCTC
>JAFGFV010000550.1 GCA_016930895.1 Spirochaetales bacterium
ACTTCACAAAAGGAATCACCTGAGCCAAGTGGAGTGTCCAAGTATGCAACCCACGACACGAAGAAGCATCATCACGCACGCCCTCTGTCTCTGTCTCGCCGTGTTCGCCCTGGCCTCCTGCGCGACCCTCGCCCCGTCGGAAGTCAAACAAGAGGCCGACCGCTACTACGGAGTGGGCTCCGGCGCCACTCGGGACCAAGCCGAGGCGGCCGCCAGGCTGGACCTCATTTCCAACGCTCTCACCGAGACGGCCAGGGGGCGCGGGACCGGCCAGGGGCGCATCCAAATCGACGCCCAGGTAGGGGCGGCCTTCGAGCTTCCCAGGCTGCGGAGGGTCGCCAGGGAGGAAGCAGGCGACCGGCAAACCGTGATGCTCAGCATCGAGGCCGCCAGGTTCGACGAGTACGAACGGATGCGGGAGGCCGCGCTCCGGGCCGAGCTCCAGGAGCGCTTCTCGGCGCTGAAGCAAGGGCCCCCGCTGCCTCTGGCCGACCGGATGCGCGAGGCAGGCCGCCTGCTGGAGCGGCTGGCCCGGGAAGGGATGACCAATCTGTTGAGCGAAGAAGGTGAAGGCGGCCGGCTCATGTCGAGCGCCGTCGAGGCGTTCTGCCGGGAGCTGTGCGCGGACTTGACCATCACCACGCACCCGGCAGGCGGTTTCGTCGGCCCGGAGACCCGCTTCGAGGCCAGCATCCGCGGCGCCTACGGCGTGCCGACCGGCTCCCTGCCGCTCCGCGTGGAGTGGAGCCCCAGGGGCGGGGAGGGCGCGGACATCGTCTCCCTTCAGGTGATCTCTGCGGCGGACGGGAGGCTGTCCCTCCCTTACCCCGCGGAAGATGCGTTCCGCAACACCGGCGTGCGCCTCCGGGTGTCCACCGACTTCGCCCAGTGGGCCGTGTCGCCGGCCTTCGCCGAGATCGACGCCGGCTCCGCCGTCGAGGCTGCCTTGCGGCACTTCGACGACGTGGAGGCCCATTTCAGCGGGGAGGTCCTGGTGCCGGGCGGCCCCTTCACCGCCGGCGCGGTGCCTCAGGACGGGCGGGCCACGCGCAAGGAAGCCCCGCGTCAGGCGGAGACCCCGGAGTTCTACATCGACCTCTACCCGGTGACCAATGCCCTCTACGGGATGTACCTCGAGGACACCGGGGCGGAGAGTTTCCCGGAGTACTGGGACAATCCCCGCTTCAACCAGCCCGACCGGCCCGTAATCGGGGTCGCGCACGCGGAAGCCGTGCGCTTCGCCGCCTGGCTCTCCGGGCAGCTGGGCGTGGTCAAGCGCCTGCCCACCGAGGACGAGTGGGAGAAGGCCGCCCGCGGCGGACTGACGGTGATCTACCCCTGGGGCGACGGGAGTCCGAGCGACGGGCCCCGGGCCAACTACAACGGCAACGGTCGCTTCTTCTACGAGACCTCGCCGGTGGGCAGCTACGAGAGCGGCAAGAATCCCTACGGCCTATACGACATGGCTGGGAACGTGTGGGAGTGGACGTCGAGCCGGCTGGAGACCGGCAGCCTGATTGCCAAGGGCGGCTCCTGGATGGACGGCCCTGGGGACCTGCGGATCTCCAACCGCCGGGAGCTCGATCCCTTCAAACGATACGCCGACGTGGGCTTCCGGCTCATCAGGGAGGTAACCAATGAATAGCAAAACGATTCTAATGAACAGGACCAGACGCGCTGCGGTGAAGCTGACCGCGGTTGCGGCGATCAAGCTGGGTGCGGCTGCAGCCCTCGCGGCGGTGATACTGCTCGCTTCCTGCGCGAGCCTCGGCGGCTCGACTGCCAAAACCACGCGGGACGAGGAGGCCATTGCCGGAGGCACGACCGCCTGGAACCAGAAGGGCCCCGCAGCGGCCAGGCCGTACTGGGACGAGATCGAGGATGAGGCAGTCCTGGCGACCTACATGGGTTACCTGCAGAGCTTCGAGTCGGGGACCCGCAACCTGACGGAGGCCGAGTCCGCCGCCGGTGGCCAAGGGAAGGACGAGGCGCGGGCCCTGGCCTCCTACCAGAAGGCGCAAGAGCTGCTCGCCGGCCTCCCGGCGGAGCTGGAGCTTCCCGCGGAAACGCGGGCGAGCGCCACGGCCATTGCGGAGGGCAGGATGCGTTCCCTCGTTGCCGCGGGCAAGTTCACCCAGGCCCGGGAGCTGGGAGAGGCGGCGGTCGGCACCTTCGGCCCTTCCCGGGCCGTCGAGGCGATGAACGCCGAGATGGACGTAGTCTCCGCCTCCCGCAAGCGGGAAGCCGACGCCGATGCCGCTCGGACCCGGGCCATGGCAGAGACGGAGTTCGACGGCAAGCTCGCTGCCCTCGAAGCGGCCACCCGGGCGTACGCCGGGGCAGGATCGCAGCTGGCAGACCATGCCGTCAGGGCGCGGGTCTCCGAGAGTCCGGGCGTCGCCCGGGAGGCCTCCCGCTTGCGCGGGAAGGGCCAGGACCTGGCGCTGGAAAGGGAGAGGCTCCTGCGCGAGCGGGCTTACGTGTACAGGGACCGCATCGGCGAGGAGTTCGCCCGGGTGCCGGACAAGGAGAAGGTCGGCAACATGAGCCTGGAGGAAATTCTCGCGCACCAGCACTCGGTCAAGGCCGGGGTCGAGTCGGCCTACGACGAGATGACCCGCTTCGCGGCCCGCTACCCCGAGGTGGCCGATCGCGAGTTCATGGCCCAGGTCGATGCGCAGAAGAAGGACCTCGACGCTAAGATCGAACAGGTCAACGCAGAAATCCGCATCGCTCAGGAGAACGCCGCCCGGGCGAGGGAGATCGCCAGCCGGGGAAAGGTCGTCATGCCGGTCATGATCGGGCTGTTCAACCCCGAGCCAGGCAGCGCCGAGGAGGCCAGGAAGAGCCGCCCTGGGGTGTTCAGGGCCACGGAGGTCGAGGGAGACGAGTACTGGTGGGGCATGGTCGCCGTCCCCAGGGGCACCATGAACGACCTGGTGATCACGGTCAGTGACAGCAGGGAGGTGCGGGTGTTTGGGGAAAACACCAAATCCGGGGCGCTCATCAAGAGACAGAAGATGCAGGACCTGGTCAACCGGGGATACCGAATCGGCAACTCCTGGCCGGTCCTGAACGCCGGCGCCCAGCTGCCCACCGACAAGTACTTTTTCGAGATCAAGCAGGGCAAGACCCCCACCTACGAAGGGGAGGTCGTCGTCTACGATTCGTTCGTCGTGAGGATGCGCTAATGAGCAACAACAAAATGAGCAACAAGATCAGGAACATCATCATCGCCGCCAGCCTCGCCTTCGTGGCGGCGGCCGCCGGCGTGGGCATCTACTTCCTCTGGAAGCCCGAGCCCGAGGGCATCGTGATTGCGGTGTCCAGCCTTCCGGACTCTCTCAACCC
>JAFGFV010000551.1 GCA_016930895.1 Spirochaetales bacterium
GCTGCCGCGGGAGACTGCGGGCGGTCGAGAATTGACCACTCCGACCCCGGCGGAGTATGATGGCTCAACGCCATGAAGATCCGCCGCAAGTTCCTGTTGATCGTGCTGCCGCTGGTCGTGGCCCCGCTGCTGGTGGTGGGGCTGGCCGCGTCCCTGGCGGCGCGCAACGGCATCACGCGGGTGGCCACCGAGTTCCTGAAGTTCAAGTCCGAGGAGCTCATGAACTACGCCGCCACCCAGTGGAACCTCCTGGTGGAGAACGAGCTGACCGGCGAGCCGGAGTTCGTGCGCGTCTCGAAGCTGGCCGTGGAGTCCTTCGCCCGGAGCGTGATCCGCAGTGACACGGAGCTCATCCTGGCGGTGGACGACCAGGGCCTGGCCATGGCCACCGGGGAGGTGAAGCTCTCGGCGGCGGAGAGCCGGGCGCTGGCGGAGCTTCGGGCTTCCGGAGAACAGGGGTGGCGGAGCCTGGAGCTCGGAGGCGAGCGGCGCGTGGCCCAGACCGCCTCCTTCGAGCCCTTCGGCTGGTACCTCCTGGTCACCGAGGCGGAGAGCACCTTCTACCGGGCGGTCAACCAGATCTTCTGGCAGAGCGGGTTGGTCCTGATCGTGGCCCTGGGGGTGACGCTGGTGCTGCTGTTCGTGTTCACCCGTTACATCACCCAGCCGCTGGGCAATGTCGTGGGCGCCATGAAGGACATCATCAGCACCAGTGACCTGTCGCGCAAGGTGGAGCTGCTGTACAAGGACGAGACCGGCGAGCTCGGCCATACCTTCAACCTGATGACGGCGGAGCTGGAGCGGGCCTACAACCAGATCAAGAGCTACGCCTTCAAGGCGGTGATCGCGCAGAAACGCGAGCAGAAGGTCCGCAGCATCTTCCAGAAGTACGTCCCGGCGGACGTGATCGACCAGTTCTTTGCCCACCCCGAGAAGATGCTCGTGGGAGAAGAGCGGGTAGTGGCGGTGCTCTTTTCCGACATCCGGGGCTTCACGACCTTCGCGGAGCAGCTGAAACCCGAGGAGGTGGTGGAGGTCCTGAACGCCTACTTCACCCCGATGGTCGACGTGGTGTACGCCCACAACGGGATCGTGGACAAGTACATGGGAGACGCCCTGATGGCCTTCTACGGCGCCCCGGTCAAGCACGAGGACGACGCGCTGCAGGCGGCGCTGACCGGCCTGGACATGCTGGAGGAGCTGGAAAGTTTCAACGAACGGCAGAGAAAACGCGAGCAGCGGCCCTTCCACATCGGCATCGGGATCAACTACGGGGTCGTGACGGTCGGGAACATCGGCTCGGAGAAGAAGATGGACTACACGGTCATGGGGGACGGGGTCAACCTGGCCTCCAGGATCGAGGAGCTGACCAAGATCTACGACGTCCCCTTCATGGTGTCCGAGGCGGTGCAATCCCGGATCAAGGAGCAGGTGCCCTGCCGGCTCGTCGACAAGGTGGCGGTCAAGGGCCGAGAGGGAGGGGTCAGGATCTACCATCCCAAGCGGGAGCTGTCCAAGGAGGAAGCCAAAGGCTGGAAGCTCCACGAGACCGGGACCGATCACTACTACGACAAGCAGTTCGAGAAGGCGGCCAAGTACTTTACCTATGCCCAGGAGTACCTGCCGCGCGACCCGATCCTGCGGATTTTCCTGGCCCGCTGCCAGCGGTTCGCAGAGTCGCCGCCGCCGGAGAGCTGGCAGGGCGTCACCGCCATCACCGAGAAATAGACCAGCAGCGAGGAACACATGGAACGCAAGATATTCATCGCCTCGACGGAGCAGCGCAGCGGAAAGAGCGTTGTCACCATCGGGCTCATGAGCGCCCTGCAGGGGATCATCCCCAAGGTCGGGTACATGAAGCCCATTGGGCAGCGCTTCGCGGACGCAAGCACTACCGACGAGGATGCGGTGCTGGTCCGGGACATCTTCGACCTCAAGGATCCCGTAGAGCAGATCAACCCTGCCACCATGCTCGATGCCCAGGAGGACAAGGACCTGTTCTTCGAGAAGGTCTTCGACGCCTACAACCGCCTGTCGGTGGGCAAGGACGTGATGATCATCGAAGGAACCGACTACACCAGCACGATTTCGGCCCTGGAGTTCGACATCAACGCCGAGCTGGCCCACAACCTTGTGGCTCCGGTGCTGCTGGTGGCCAGCGGGCACAGGCGCACCCTGGACGAGGTCGTGCAGGCGGTGAGCGAAACCACCGAGAGCTTCGAGGCCATGAACTGCAACTTCCTCGGGGTCGTGGTCAACCGCCTGGAGTCCCAGGCCTTCTCCCGGGACACGGACACACTCCGGGAGCTGCTGAAGGCCAGGGGCATCACGCTGTTCGGGTGTCTGCCTCCGCACCCCACGCTCTGTAAGCCCCGGCTCAGCGAGGTGGCCCGCCAGCTGGACGCCAAGGTGGTGTACCAGGGAGACGACATGAGCAAGGTGGTCACCGACATCAAGATCCTGGCCATGACCGCGGAGAACATGCTCAAACATGTCGGAGACATCGACGGCTACCTGCTTCTCACTCCCGGGGACAGGGACGACACCATCCTGACGGCCATGGCGGCCCAGCGCTCGGTCTACTACCCGCGGTTCTCCGGCCTGATCCTGACAGGGGGGATGGTCCCGGGACCGAACGTGCGCAAGCTCTTCAAGGGGCAGGCCGAAGCGGGTCTCACGATCCTGTCCGTTCCGGACGATACCTACCAGACGGCCCTGAAGGTCACCGAGGTCAGCGGGGAGCTGACCCGGGAGGACCGCGAAAAGATCGAGCTCGTAAACCAGCTGGTGGACGTGCACGTGGACATCAGCGGGATCTACAAGGGCCTCGGCACGGTGGAAACCGATACGGTCACACCCCGCATGTTCCAGTACCGTCTCATCGAAAAGGCCAAGTCCGACCGGAGGCGAATCGCCCTTCCCGAGGGGACCGAGCCCCGGATCGTCCAGGCGGCGGCCGAGGTGCTGGCGCGGGAGATCGCCGAGGTGGTGCTCCTGGGGGATCTCGACAAGATTCGGGAGGTGGCGCGGCAACTGAGCGTGGACATCGACAAGGCGGGAATCATCGACCCCCGGCAGGCGGACAAGGAGAAGTTCGAGAGCTACGCCCGGAAGCTCTACGAGCTGCGCAAGCACAAGAGCATGACCCTGGAGATGGCCAGGGACCAGATGCTCGACCCGGTGCAGTACGCCACCATGATGGTGTGCATGGGGGACGCCGACGGGTTCGTCTCCGGGTCGACCCATTCCACGGCGGACACCCTGGGCCCGGTGCTTCGGATCATCAAGACCAAACCGGGGGTGTCCCTGGCCTCGAGCATCTTCTTCATGTGCCTGCCCGAGAAGGTCGTGGTCTACGGCGACTGCGCCCTGGTGGAGAACCCCACCGCCGAGCAGATGGCGGACATCGCCGTGACCAGCGCGGACACCGCTGCCGCCTTCGGCATCAAGCCTGCGGTGGCGCTTCTCAGCTACTCCACCGGCGAGTCCGGGAAGGGCAAGGACGTGGACAAGGTCCGGGAGGCCACCCGCATCGCCAGGGAGAAGCGCCCGGATCTTCCGATGGAAGGGCCGATCCAGTACGACGCCGCCATTTCGGCCGATGTGGCCCGGGTCAAGGCCAAGGGCTCCAGCGTCGCCGGCAGGGCCACCGTGTACATCTTTCCGAGCCTGGACGCGGGCAACACGGCCTACAAGGCCGTGCAGCGCTCGGCCAACGTGCCGGCCATCGGGCCGGTCATGCAGGGCCTCAAGAGGCCGGCCAACGACCTGAGCCGGGGGGCCACGGTCACCGACATCGTGTACACGATCGCCATCACCGCGATCCAGGCCCAGAGCTCGTGACGGAGACGGGCGGCGGCGCGGGAGGCAGGCCCCGGAGCTTCCACGAGCTCGTTCGCGGCGCCGAGAAGCCGGTGCTGGTGGATTTTTGGGCCGAGTGGTGCGGCCCCTGCCGCATCGTCTCGCCGACGGTCGAACGCCTGGCCCGGGAGTACTCGGGACGGCTGCTCACGGTGAAGGTGAACGTGGACCGGAAGCCCGAGATCGCGGGACGCTACCAGATCAGCGCGATCCCGACGATCATAATGTTCTGGCGGGGGGAGCCGGTGCTGCGCCTGCAGGGCGCCCAACCCTACGA
>JAFGFV010000552.1 GCA_016930895.1 Spirochaetales bacterium
CTGTTCGCTCGTGAAGACCGGCACGTTCAATCCCGCCGCCTCCCGGATCCGCATCGTCGATTGGGAAGACAGCGGCCTTACCAACCCGATCGTCTGCCAGCACTGTGCGGAACCGGTGTGCCTTCCCGCCTGCCCCGAAGGGGCCATCAGCAAGGATCCACGGAGCGGGGTCGTTCGCATAGATGCTGAAGCGTGCCTCAACTGCACGATCTGTCGCAGGGTGTGCCCGTATGCCGGACCTGTCTACTCGCCTGTGGAGCAGCGGGTCGTGCTGTGCGACCTCTGCGGGGGTGAGCCGACCTGCGTGAACGTGTGCCCTACCGGCGCGCTCCAGTACCTGGAATACGTACCGGGAGAGGCGGGTGCCCGCCTCCGGGCCATGACGGAGATCCGCAGCGCGGTCACAAAGAAGGAGCAGCGGAGATGATGCTCACGCTCGATCTGTCCGGCGGGGAAATCAGCACACAGCCCATTCCCGAGGACTGGGCGCACAAGTACATCGGCGGGCGGGGACTGGCGGTTCGGCTCCTCTACGATCTGACCGATCCGCAGACCGATGCACTGGGACCGGAAAACGTGGTGATCGTGGCCGCCGGTCCTCTCACCGGCACTCTGGCTCCCTCCTCCAGCCGCTGCGAGGTCCTCAGCAAATCCCCCCTCACCGGCATCTATGCCCGTGGGGATGTGGGCGGGACTTTCGGACCGATCATGAGATATGCCGGTTATGATGTCATCTTGGTCCGGGGCAAGGCGGAAAGGCCGGTGTATGTTTGGATCGACGATGAGTCGGTGGAAATCAGGGATGCCGGGGCGTTCTGGGGACTCGATGTGTGGGAAGCCCGGGACAGGATTTGCAGGGCCCACGAGAGCACCATTCCCGCAAACAAGCAGTTCCTCCGCCCCATCGGCAGTCTGCTCATCGGGCCGGCCGGAGAGCACTTGAGCCTGGCCGCCTGCGTGATGAGCGGCGTGGCCCATGCCGCCGCTTTGGGCGGATTGGGTGCAGTCTGGGGATCGAAGAACCTCAAGGGGATCGCGATCCGGGGAAGCCGGGGGATCAGCATTGCCGAGCCGAAGCGCTTCCTGGCGTCGTGCCGGGCCCAGTGGCGGCGCTACCACGACGATCCCATGTACGACTCTACGCGCAAGTGGGGAACCCTGGGCTGGGTCGGCGGATCTGACAGCCGCTCGGCGATCTCCGACTACATGCTCGGGGAGCGCTTCGAGGCGATCGAAGAGCACGCCTTCGAGCCCCTGATCGAGAAAAACCGCGCCTGCTACGGCTGTCCGATCCACTGCGATCACTTCCTGCATGTCAAAGAGGGCAAGTACAAGGGCTCCAAGGGGGAGGGCCTGGAAGGGTTCGTGCAGATCCTGGGCATGTCCTTCAAAACCCCCAGTGCCCCGTTTCTGACCGAGTGGAACAACCTCTGCAATCGTCTCGGATTGAACGTAAGCTCCGCCGGGGTGGCGATTATCTGGGCCATGGCCCTGTGGAAAGAGGGGATTATCGGCGAAGAGGACACCGACGGTATCGAGATTACCGAAGGCAACGAAGATGCCATCATGGAGCTGTCCCGCCGGATCGCCTACCGGGAGGGCTTCGGGGATATCCTGGCCGACTTCCCAATCAAGGCGGCGGCGCGGTTGGGTCGAAACTCGGATCGCTACGCTGCTCACACAAAGGGACAGTTCGCCTGGATGCCCGGTCACGGAATCGGCATCACCCTGGTGTACACGATGTCGTTGAACGTCAACTCCCGCGGGTACGACCATCTGATGGGGGGAATGAGCATCCTCACCCCGAATCTGCGGACCGAGTTCGGCATCACCGAGCAGCTGCTCACCCGTCTGGGCAGGGAGCGCTACGGCGATGCGGATATCTTCGCCAAGAATGCCTGGGACTATCATCCCAGGATCGTAGAGGCCGAGTGCGAGTTCGAGCAGATGATGGTGCTGGCCGACATGATGGGGACCTGCAAGTTCGCAACCCGCTACAACCATCCGGTGACCGGGATAACCTTCCCCGAGTGGAGAGATTTCCTCTCTGCCGCTGCGGGCCGGGAGTACAGCGAAGAAGAGCTTCAGGCCGCGGTTCGGCGGGTGATCGCCCTGGAGCGCTGCTACAACGCCCGTGCGGGGGTGCGCCGTCTCGATGATTACCCCTTCTACCTCTGGTGGGAAAAAAAACACGGTGAACCCCATCCTCTCTATACGGAGGACCAGATCCCCCTGGACCGGGACAAGTACGACCGCATCCTCGATGAGTGGTATGCGATCCGGGGCTGTGATCCCGATACCGGCATCCCGACCGGCGAGGAGCTGAAACGCTGCGGTCTTCAGGATGTGGCCGGGGATCTGCGCAAGCGGAGACTTCTCCCCTAACGGGGTTCTGCAGTTTTCGGGGCCAATTCGTTTGACGGCGGTTTTCGCGCCCCTTATACTGGAAACGCTCTCCGGCCTTACTTAGTGAGGCCAGATTTGTCGCTATTTCCAAGGAGGTACAACATGAAAAGGGCGATTCTCATCCTGGCGCTCTCGTTCTGCTCGATCGGCCTGATCTGGGCCGGCGGCGGGCAGGAGCAAGGACCGGCGGAACCCGAAAAAGAGGGCAAGTACGGGGGCATCATGACCCGGGCCTACTTCGCGCCGTCGACC
>JAFGFV010000553.1 GCA_016930895.1 Spirochaetales bacterium
CTTCGGGACGTGGCCCCGGACAGGGCGGAAACCTTCCTGGCCCAGGCCCGGACGGACGCGCAGGAGCGGTACCGGTACTACAAGTACTTAGCCGATCGAACGATCGGCCCGGACCGGTAGGCAGGTTGCGGCAGATCGCCGTAGCGTAGGCTGAGCACGTCCACGCTGGCGGTGCCGGGGACCTCGCAGGGTCGTGCTCAGTCCCTCGGCGGCCAGGAAGCGGTCGACGACTGTCCTTCGCTGCGCGACCGGAGCACGCCTGGCCTCGGACATCCTATGTCGAACTAAGCCTTCGTGGATCCGAAGCGGGCCGAGCAGTACGGCGGCTGCATCTGGTGCTCCAGGTAGTCCCTGACGGTCTGCTTGGCGATTGGCCCGCCCTTCACGTCAATTCTGTACGCCTGCGAGTGTGCGGGGCGAAGCCGGGGGAATCCCATCAGGTGGTCCCAGCGCGGGAGGGTCAGGATCACGGTGATGTCACTGCCGTTGGGATGCTCCGTCGGGTGCCTGCCCAGGTTGTGCAACCCGGCACCGCAGTCGACCCGCGGCAGCCCCAGAACGTGAGCGTCAGGAAAGACCTGCGCGAGCCGACGCCGTCGCCTCGAGCTGGAAGGCGGCTTCTTCGATGCAGAATTGCCGAGATCGTCCACCATGCCGGCACACCGCTGCGTCCGCCGGGATGGCCTCCATCATCCTCCGGTCCGTCCACATGGCCAGCAGCAACAACCGTATCAGACTGACTGCCATTGGCTGTCTTCCCGCTCTCAAACGGGTTGCCGAGTCGGCCCGTTTCCGCGGAAACGCGGGTCTGCCTGATGCCAGTGAACGGAGGGTGCCAGTGAACGCAGGGTTACATTCCTTAACGGATAGCGGGCGCCTGCCCGGGCGCCGGCCACGAACCACCCCCAGTGGCACTGCCTGTGCACTCGCGCTATACTGGGCGTGAGGCATGTCGTGAAATTCGGTCACAAGATTGGGCTGGCGTTCATCGTGCTGACCCTCCTGACCGCGGCAACCGGGTCTATCGGCCTCCTGTTCGTGCACCGGGTGCTTTCCATCCTGGGCGGTGGGACGGCCGACGAGGGCCCGCTGGTCCGAAACCTCGAAGACCTGAGCCGATACATGAGAAAGGCCGTCACGATCTCCAGAGACGTGAGCCCGGATCTCGACGTGGCGGACCTGGTACAGCTGCGGCGCGAGTTCAACAGGGTCGCCCACGAGTTCGATCGCGCATTCAACGAGATCCGCGCGGGAATCGAAGACGAGCTCAGCCTGGGCAGGATCGAGGAAATGAGTACAGAGCAGCGTCGGCTCAAAGAGCAGACCCAGTCGCTGCTCGGTGCGGTCATGGAGGAGCTGCAGGTCGAGGGGCAGCTCGGCGCACGGTTGTCTGCCGCCCACGCCGCCTGGAGGGATCTGGTCGAGTTGCTGGGTTCGCAGCGCGCAAGCGACGGAGCCTTCTCCTCGGGTCTGATGGCTGGCGGCATGCCGGACGGCACCACGGCCCCCTCCGAGCCCGACGGGGGGATCTCCCGCTTCCAGCGGCTGCACATTCTTCCCCAGGTCCAGCACCTGTTGATGCTGCTGCGCCTGGAGCTCGACGAGCACTTCGTTCTCGAGGACTCGGCGGCGCTGGAGCAGTCCGACTTGCGGGTTCGCACTCTGTTTGCTCAGGCCACCGCCGCGGTGGGGGCCCTGTCGGCTTTTTCGACTGAGCCCGAGGCGAGTCAGCGGACCGCCCAGATCGACACCGCGTTTGCCGGCTGGAGGGACGCTTTGACCGGGCCCGATGGGGCACTGGGGCTGTACAGGCGAAAGGTCGAGCTCGCCAGGCGCACCGATGAGCTGTCGGCCAGCATCCAGACGGAGGCCCGAGAAGCCTTGGCGGTGTTGGATTCGCTGGTGTCCATTCGCAATCGATTGGCTGCCTCCGAAGGCGCGCGGGGGTTCATCACCGCCGCGCCTTCCCTCTTGATCGTGACGGTCGTCGCGGCTACCCTGGTGTCCGCGCTGCTGGCGTTCATGCTGACGAAGAACATCACCAGACCGGTGAGCAGGCTCATCGCAGCCGCCGAAGCAGTAGGGGCGGGGGACTACACCCGCAGGCTGCAGATCGGTTCCGAGGATGAGCTCGCCCAGCTCGGAGATGCATTCAACGACATGATTGCCGAGGTCGGTCGCTCCCAGGAAGAGGTCCGCGCGCTGAACGCAGGGCTGGAGCGGCGGGTGGGCGAACGGACGCGAGAGCTGGAGGGAGAAGTCCGGGAGCGGCGCCGGGCGGAGCTCTCGCTGAGGGCGAGCGAGGAGCGCTACCGAACCTTGATCGAGAGCTTCCCGAGTGGCGTCATCGCTCTGATCGATCGATCTTTCACGCTCATCGCGGTGGGGGGCGAAGCGATCCGCCGCGCCGACGCGGACCCGAAGGATTTCGTGGGCCGGCGTGTAGATGCGCTCTGTCCTCCCGGCCTGTCCCTCGAATTGACGCCCAGGCTCCAGTCGGCTTTCGAGGGCGCCCAGCAGGAGTTTGAGTGCTCGGCCGCCGGGGCGGAGTGGGACGTCACGATCGTGTGCAATTCCGCCGCCCCTGATACTCGTCCCGAGACGGTCACCGTCCTGGCCCTCGACGTCACCGAGGCAAGACGAGCCGCCGAAGCGATGCGGCAGAAGCACCAGCAGCTGATCCAGGCGGACAAGCTCGCCTCCCTCGGGATCCTGGCCGCGGGGATGGGGCACGAGATCAACAACCCGAATCAGGCCATCATGATGGGCGGGCAGCTCGCTGCCAGGGCCTGGCCGGACATGCGCCGGGTCATGGACCGGTACTACGAACGGGAGGGGGATTTCCTGGTGGGAGGTGCGAGCTATTCGGCGCTGCGGGAATCGCTCGGGGAGCAGCTGCAAGGAATCGTGAGCAGCGCCAAGAGAATCGAGACGATCGTGAGCAGCCTCAAGGGCTTCGCCCGGAAGGACCACACGGACATGTCCCAGCCGGTGAATCTGAACGTGGTGGTCAAGACGGCGCTGGTGCTCCTCACCAACGTCGTGAAGAAGGCCACGGACAATCTGAGCGTCCGCCTCTCGCTCCGCCCACCCGTGTTTTACGGGAACGCACAGCAGGTGGAGCAGGTGGTCCTGAACCTGATTCACAATGCCTGCCAGGCCCTCCAGGACCGCCGGCAATCGATTTTCGTCGCGACTTATTCCGACGAACCGGGCGAGGGCGTCGTGCTCGAGGTCAGGGACGAGGGTGCAGGGATACCCGAAGAGCTGCTGCAAAGGGTCATGGATCCCTTCTTCACCACCAAACGGGACTCCGGAGGGACGGGCCTGGGATTGTCGGTGTCTGGGACCATCGTGAAGGAGCATGGGGGGCACATCCAGTTCCTTTCCGGTCCTGGAAAGGGGACCACGGTGCGGGTATGGTTTCCCGCCAAGGCGCGCACGGGAAGGGGTGTCTCGTGAGCCGCATTGCCCATCCCCGTCACCCGATCCTGATCGTGGACGACGAGTACTACATCCTTCTGAACGTCAGCGGGATCCTCAAGGCGAACGGGATCGACAACCTGATTACGTGTCAGGACAGCCGGGAAGTCATGAAGATCCTGTCGGAACGGGAGATCGGTGTCGTGCTCCTCGACCTCACCATGCCCCACCTGTCGGGACAGGAGCTGCTTCCTCGAATCCGGGAGGAGTATCCTCAGATCCCGGTCATCATCATCACGGGAACGGCGGAGGTGGAGACGGCGGTCGAGTGCATGAAGCTGGGCGTCTTCGACTACCTGGTCAAGGCAATCGAGGAGAGCAAGCTGCTGGCTACCGTGCGCCGGGCAGTGGAGCTCCGCGACCTGCGGGACGAAAACCTGGCGCTTCGAGACCACCTGTTCCGCCAGTCCCTTCAGCAACCCCAATCCTTCGAGGGGATCGTCTACAGCGACGAAAAGATGAAGGCCGTGCTGCTGTATGTCGAATCGATCGCGCGAAGCGATCAGACGGCGCTGATCACCGGAGAGACCGGAGTGGGAAAGGAGGTGGTTGCACGGGCGATCCACAGCCTGAGCGGCCGCAGCGGCGAGTTCGTCGCCGTGAACGTGGCGGGGCTCGACGACACCATGTTCTCCGACACTCTCTTCGGCCATCTCAAGGGGGCGTATACCGGGGCCGGCGGGGACCGGAAGGGGCTGATCGCTGCGGCGGCGGGCGGTACGCTGCTTCTCGACGAGATCGGCGATTTGAGCAACAAGAGCCAGGTGAGCCTCCTGCGCCTGCTCGAGTCCCGGGAGTACTATCCCCTCGGCTCGGACTTGGCGCGACGCACGGACGCACGGATCATCGTGGCCACGAACCGCAAGCTGCGCCAGGCGGTCCTCGCCGGGGCCTTCCGCAAGGACCTGTACTATCGGCTCCAAACCCACCACCTGCACGTCCCTGCCCTCAGGGACCGGCCCCATGATCTGGAGCCGCTGGTCTCGCATTTCCTGCCGGAGGCCTGCAACGAGTACGGAAAGGAAATCCCGCCGATTCCCCGCGATCTCCTGGCTTTGTTACGACGATACAGCTTTCCCGGCAACATTCGGGAGCTGCGCTCGATGATTTTCGACGCGGTGAGCCGTCATCCCGGCGGCCCTCTCGGCGTCCAGTCCTTCGAGCAGGCCGTGCAGGACAACGCCCTGCTCGAACCGGCGAGCGGGCAGGACACACCCCTGACGATCGGCGAAGGCTTCCCGACCCTCAGAGAGGCAACCGAATTCCTGATAGGTGAGGCGCTGCGGCGCAGCGGAGGCAATCAGGCGCAGGCGGCACGGCTCCTCGGGATCACTCCGCCTGCCCTGAGCCGGCGTCTCAGCCGGCAGAAGCAGGCCTAAGCCCAGGCCTGAGCGCAGGTGCGTGCGCAGAGGCTTGCGCCCCGGCCCTCCGCCTGCTTCTTGTCGTCGAGGCGCGGGGATTGAAATAGGTTCATGGAGCGTTTCCAGAAGTCAACGCGTGCGCACGAGGTGAGCCGGCAGGACTCTGCGCATTTCCCGAGCCGGGAGGGAAATAGCCGGCGGCGCAGACTTGGCACGGGGATTGCATTCCGGTTGTCATGATCGCCCTAATAACTTCCGACGATGCGCTGTTGCTGCGCTTTGCCTCCGATATCACCTTCGTGGACTACGCCGTCGACATCATCGATGACGTGCTCGCCTACCGGGGGCTCGCCGAGCGCACCGGTGTTCTGCTCGTGTCCCGGGAGCTGCTGAAGAACGCGGTCGTGCACGGAAACCGCAACGATACGGGAAAGGCGGTGACTCTCCGGCTGGAGCGGCTGTCGGAAGAGAGGTACAGAGTCGAGGCGCAGGACGACGGCAGCGGCTTCGACGTGGCCTCGTTGACCCGGGGCGGAGCCCTCGCGTTCCCCACGGGATCTGAGGGGCCGGCCGGACGCGCGACGGGTTTCGCGCTCGTCGGCGCTCTGGCCGACCACGTCGACTTCAACGAAACGGGCAACCGGATCACCGCGTACGTGGACGCAGTGGCCTCCAGTTCCGACAATGCGCGGAGCTGTGGGAGGGAGTAGGGTGTGAGCCAGCCGCACCGACCGTCTCAGAGCGGGGATACGTCCTCCGAGAGGACGGTGTCCCTGGCTTGTCGCAGGGCCGCAGAGGCCCGCTACCTCCGTGCCAGGGAGTCGTACCAGCAGGTCCTCGACACTCTGGCGAGGGAGGTGCAGGGATTCCTGGAGCAGGAGGGTCTGAGGGTCAGCGTCAGAGCCCGCGTGAAGAGCTTCGAGAGCCTCTTCCGCAAGCTCCTCGACCGGTTTCCCGAGACCGGAGGCAACGGCGGCGAGGCCGCCGTGAACGATCTGCTCGGAATTCGGCTCATCTGTCCGTTCCTGGGCGACCTCAAGGCGGCAGAGAGTATTCTGCGGCGCCGTTTCGTCGTGCTGGAGGTCGAACGAAAGGGAGAAGAGCAGAGCTATCGGGAGTTCGGCTACGACTCGACGCACCTGCTCATTCGCGTCCCCACGCACATCCAGCGCAGCGCCCACGTCCGTTCGAACCCGATCTGCGAAGTGCAGGTGCGGACTACGCTTCAAGAGGCCTGGGCCGAGATCGAGCACGAGCTCGTGTACAAGGCGGAGCTGGCACCCCTGGACGAGCCGATGCGGAGGAAACTCGCCTCGCTGAAAGCCACCCTGACCCTCTCGGACAATATCTTCCAGGAGATCCGCGACTATCAGAGGCAAGTGCAGGACGCGCTCAGGCTCCGCAAGTCCGGCCTGTGGGCGCGGATCCTCAATATTGCGGCGAGGCAGGGACCGGGAGGCGAAGCCAGTTGCCAGCCGCACGGGGAGCTCCGGTCAGTCGGGGGCGGAAAGGACGACCGGCGAGCCATGGAATCGGAACCGGTACTCGACATCGACGGCATGCTGCTCAAGGCCCTGTCTGCGCACAACCGCCAGGAGCTCCCGGAAGCTCTGAGGCTGTACAGCCTCATCCTGGGACACGATCTGGCCCCACGAGCCCGAACCATCGTACTGCTGCACCGCGGAACCGCCCACTTCCAGCACGGGAATCTTGGAGAAGCCCGAGAGGATTTCTCCGAAGCCCTCCGGCTGGACGACTCCAGCGAGCGGGCCTACTTCCTGCTGGGTATCACCCGCTGGGCCCTCGGGGAGGGCGGCGAGGCCATGCTCGACTTTTCGCGCAGCCTGGAGCGCAACCCGCTCCAGGTAGACGTGCTGGCCTGCCGCGCCCTCCTGCGCTGCGAAATGGGCGATTCGGCCGGGGCCCTTGCGGACACGGAGCAGGTCCTGGCCATCGCACCCGACTCGCCGGAGGCCGCGGACCTGCAGGAGCTGCTGACGGTGGAGGCTACCGGCCGGTGCAGACCGGCGGGGGGCCGAGATCCCCGGCGGTCTGGTTGACCGGGCCCTGGGGTTGCCGAACCTGGTCGATCCGAATCAGACGGAGGGCATCCGGGGTCCTGTACACAACGCTCACGCCCTGCCGTTCGCCGATGACCGTCGCCCCGACGAGCGAAAGCACGGAGATGTGGCGTTTGTCCAGATCGACCTGCGAGGGCAGCACGATCCTGCAGTCGAAGGTCACTGCGCTGTTCAGCTCGGTGAGGCGCATGGTGGAGTCGAGTGCAGCGACGTCGCCGGGAAACTCCTCATCCGGCACCACGACCGCCCGGCCCAGTCTTGCGGCGAGAACGCGCAGACCGTCCCCCACCCGGTAGCCCCTGCCCAGGTACCCGCGGCACATCACGGACAGCAGCCTGTAGTCCGAATCCCGAATCACCACCGGGCTATCTCCGCCAGGCCCCGAACAGCTTCGCCACCTCGTCCGCCAGAAGGACCCCCGCCGCCACGAGAACGATCAGAATCCAGTCCAGCCCCGTCAGGGCGACCGTACCGAACAGGGCGTTCCCGGCGGAGGTGTACACGGCGAGCAGTTGCAGGCCGAGTGCAACGCCGATCCCCAACAGGAGCCAGCGGTTGCCGGCCGGACCGATGGCGAAGATCGATTGGCGGCGGGAGCGGGCGTTGAAGGCCTGGAACCACTGGAAGGCCGCCAGGGTCGTGAACGCCACGGTCCGGGCATGCTGCAGACTCCCCGCCTGGATCTGATGCACATACAGCCCCACCGTACCGGCCGCCATGATGACGGACATCAGGACCATCCTGCGCAGCAGCGAGGGTTCGAGAACGGGTGTCCCGGGCTTGCGGGGAGGTTCCTTGAGCACGTCCCGGTGAAGGGGCTCTACGCCGAGAGGCACCGTGCAGGCGCCGTCGGTGACCAGGTTGATCCAGAGGATCATGACCGCGGTGAGGGGCAGAGGCAGCTGCAGGATCAGGGCGGCGGCCAGTGCCAGGATCTCGCCCAGGTTCGTGGCCAGCAGGAACTACACGACTCGCTGGAGATTGCGGAAGATGCCGCGTCCCTCTTCCACGGCATGAACGATGGTGGCGAAGTCGTCGTCGGTCAGGATCATGTCCGCGGCTTCCTTGGCCACCTCCGTGCCTGCCCGGCCCATGGCCACCCCGATATCGGCGCCCTTCAGGGCCGGGGCGTCGTTGACCCCGTCCCCGGTCATGGCCACGATCTCGCCCCTGCTTCGCAGTGCTCGCATGATCTTGAGCTTGTGGGCGGGGGAGACGCGAGCGAACACGCCCTTGTCGAGGGCCGCAGCCGCAAGCTCTTCTTCGCTCATCTGGTCCACTTCAAGGCCCGTTACGGCCTCGACCCC
>JAFGFV010000554.1 GCA_016930895.1 Spirochaetales bacterium
CAAGGCCTTTCTCGGGGCCAACTGCCTGTCCCTCGAGAAGGGAGCCACCACACAGGACCTGCGGCAGGCCGAAACCAAGCAGCTGATGGTCCGCATGGCGGTGTCGGTCGTCCTCCTGTGCGACCGCAGCAAGTTCGAACGAAGCTCCTTTGCCCGCTTCGCGGACCTGGACGAGATCGATACCGTCGTGACCGACCGCATCGAGCCCGAGGAGCGTAGAGCCCTGGAAGAGCACGGCATCGGGGTCGTGGTTCCGGACTGAAGCGGGTCGTGGTTCCGGACTGAGGCCGTCCAAGCTCGGCGAACCTGATTGCGGGCCCCAGGAAGGCTCCCGCCTGCGCCCTTTCCGTTCGACAGGCTGCCCTGCCCTCTCCCGGGCCTGCAGCGGCAGCCGTACCCCTAGCCGAATGACCAGCTGCTCGAAGGCGACCACCAGCAGTATGTTCTGGGACAGGAGGGCTGAAGACCATGAAAACCAACCGTTCTATTTGGGAGTTGACTTCCGACGACCTCACCACGGTGGCGGAGCGCGTACGCGAGGGGCTCGTCCACATCGGGGGGGATGCCGTTGCGAACCGCACGGGCGTCGTCATCGGCACCGACCGGATAGCCACCATCGCCCGCCAGGCGGAGGATGGAGAGAACGTGCCGGTATTGGATGTGCGGGGAGAGACCCGTCCGGCCAGGGTGCTGGGTTTCGAGCCTCGCAGCGGGCTTTGCCTGCTGCAGGTGCAGGAGGCTTTCCCGGACGCCGCCGTGCTGTCGGCCTGCGCCGCCGTTCCGCGTCTCGGCGAGCTGGTCTTGACCCTGGCCTATCCCAGCCCGGAGGGGCCCGAGGCCCGGCTCGACCTGATCCGCTGTCTCGGGAGGAGCGAAGCCGGGGAGCTCTCGTACCTCCAGACGGACGGCCAGGGCTTTCCCGGCTTCCTGGGGGCGCCGGTGCTGCGCTCCGACGGCACCGTCCACGGGCTCATCAGCATGAACGGCCAGGGCAACCGCTCGCTGGTGCTGCCCGCCCGGCAGCTCTGGGAACAGGCCGAGTCGCTCGCCGCAGCGGGAAGCCCGAGGCACGCGTACCTGGGCGTACAGACCCGGCCGGTTCGCCTGAGCCCGGCCCAGGCAGAGCTCCTGGCCGCCGGCACCGGGCACGGGGCCGCGGAGGCGCGAGACGCGGCGGCCCTGCTGATCACCGAGGTCGAGGCCGAGGGGCCAGCCGGGCAAGCCGGCCTGCAGAGCGGGGACATCCTGGCGGCAGCGGAGGGAGTGCGGCTCTTGGATCCGCGGGATCTGCTGCAGGTGCTCCGCCGCCACCGCTCGGAAGCGGAGATCAACCTGGCCGTGATCCGGGGGGAGCGGGCGCTGCCCCTGGCGGTCAAGCCGCAGTTGCGAGTGGCGGGCCGATGGCGGCGGCGGTAGAAGCCCAGTCGGGAGCGGGTCGGCTCTGGGAGTCCCTAACAGTCCCAGCGGGCATCCGGATCGCCACGACCGCCGACCCCCAGCTCCCGGAGCTGATCGAAAGCCATCCGGGTCCGCTTCTGGTGGTAGATCCGCGCTGCCCCGAAGGGCTGTTCGAGCCAGGCCGCCCGCCCAGAGGCTGGGCGCCCCCGGACTTGCCGGAGGCCCAGGCCCGCAGGCTGGTCCGGCTGCTCGCTGAGGGGTTGTCGGTCTGCTACGCCTCCGTGCCCCCCGTCACGTCCCCTGCCCGGCCCGAGCAAGACTCGGGGCCCGAGCAAGACTCGGGGCCCGGGCAGGACTCGGGCCCCCGCGGCCTGACGCCGAGGGAGCGCGAGGTCCTGGACCTCGTGTCCGAAGGGTGGTCGAACGCGGAGATCGCCGGCGTCCTGGATATCAGCGTGCACACGGTCAAGTACCATTTGGCCAGGCTCCTGGAACGCCTCGAAGCCGCCAACCGGGCCGAGCTGGTCAGGCGGGCGGCGGAGCTGGGCATGCTGCGGCTGTAGGTCACCCCGACCGCATCCGGGGGGGCCCGTCGCGACTCGAGATGCTACTCGCCGTCGGCGAGGACCCCGGTCTGCAGCGCGTACAGCTCCCGATACAGCCCGGGTGAACGCACCAGCTCCCGGTGCGAGCCCCGCTGCACGATGCCCTCTTCCGTGAGCACGAGGATCTCGTCGGCGTTGCGGATCGTCGAAAGACGGTGGGCGATGACGAGGGTGGTCCTGCCCCGGATCAGCTGCCGAAGAGCCGCCTGGATGACCTGCTCGGTGTGGGTATCCAGCGAGCTGGTGGCCTCGTCCAGGATCAGGATCCGTGGATCCTTCAGAAAAGCCCGGGCGATGGACAGGCGCTGCTTCTGGCCCCCGGACAGCTTGACCCCCTTCTCGCCGATGTGGGTTTCGTAGCCCTCCGGAAGCCCACGGATGAACTCCTCGGCTCCGGCGCGCCGGGCGGCCGCCTGGATCTCCTCCTCCGTGGCCTCGGGCTTGCCGTAGGCGATGTTGTCCCGGACGCTCCCCGTGAACAGGAACACGTCCTTCTGCACGGTTCCCACGGCCTCGCGGAGCGAGCGGATCGTGACCCCGCGCACGTCAAGCCCGTCGACGCGCACGCTCCCCTCTTCGGGCTCGTAGAAGCGGGGAATCAGGTTGCAGAAAGTGGTCTTGCCCGCTCCCGAGGGGCCGACCAGGGCCACGACCCTGCCCGGCTCGATCGACAGGTTCAGGTCCCGGAGCACGTGGCGCCGGCCGTCGTAGCTGAAGGTCACTCCCTCGAACTCGATGCGCCCCTGCACTTCCGTCAGATCCACCGCGTCCGCGGCGTCCCGGATCTCCGGCTCCTCGTCCAGGATGTCGCCGAAGCGCCTCAGGCCCGCGGCCATGCGCTGCACGAGCTCCACGGTTCGGCTCAGACGCTCGATGGGCTCCAGGTAAATCCCGACGTAGAACAGGAAGGCGACCAGGGTGCCCAGGCTCATGCGCCCCCGGATCACGAAGATCGCGCCGGCCACGATTGTCACCAGGCGCGACACGTCCCGCATCAGGTCGATCCCACCGTAGAAACCGCCCAGGGTGAGGAGCACCGAGCGCCAGGAGCGGTAGTAGCGTTCGTTCAGCCGATCGAAGTTCTC
>JAFGFV010000555.1 GCA_016930895.1 Spirochaetales bacterium
ACGCGGGAAAACATGCCTACCAGGTTGTACTCCTCGGCGCAGGCCTTGCGGATCACCTCCATGTTCTCCCGCACCAGAGCGGCGAACTCCTGAGGGCGGGCCACCTCCACACCCCGGGTGCCCCGCACCGCCATGCCCTTGACCCGCTTGGAGCCCAGCACGGCTCCCGCCCCGCCCCGACCGAACACGCGGGTCTCGGAAAAGATCGAGGCCATGGCCACGGCCTTCTCGCCAGCCCGGCCGATGGAGAGGGTGCGCACGTCCGGGCCGAAGAGTTTCTTCATGTAGGCCTCGGTTTCCGCGGTCCCCCGGCCCAGCACCTCCTCGGCGCTGTGGAAGCTGACCCGCCCGTCGTCCACGAGCAGCAGGACCCAATCCGAGGCCCGGCCGGCCAGGACGAGGCCGTCGATCCCGGCAAACTTCAGCTCCGCGCCCAGGAAGCCCCCCGCATAGCTGTTCAGGATGGTCCCGGAGAGGGGGCTCTTGGTCACGATGCAGGCCTGGGGGTGCATCGGCGCCATGGTGCCGGTCAGGGGCCCCACGGTCAGCACCAGCAGGTTCTCCGGGGCCAGAGCGTCGACTCCGGGAGACACCTCGTCGACCAGGATCCGGGTGCCGTACCCCATGCCCCCCAGGTACCCCTTGAGCTCGTCCCCCACGGCCCAGTCGCTCACCGTCCGGTTGTCCAGGTCGATCCGGATGATCCGGTCGTGCATGGAGCTTGCCACCGTCAGGCCTCCTTGACCGTGAGCGCCCCGGTCACGCACTCGGGCACGCACGCCGGGGTGCCGCCGCAGAAATCGCACTTCCAGGCCAAGCCGTCGGAATCCTGCAGGATGGCGCCGAAGGGGCAGGCCTCCACGCAGGCGCCGCAGGCCGTGCAGGCTTCCCGGTCGATCAGGACGATGCCGTTGTGGTTGGCGATCGCCGCGGCGGGACAGGCATCGATGCACGGCTGGCCGGGGTTGTCGGACAACCCGGCACAGTCGTCGAAACGGCACACCTCGAAGCCCGGAGTCGCGGGCCAGCGCCGCAAGATCCGGATGCGGCTCTGCCTCAGGGCCACCCGGCCGGTCTTCACGAGCGAGCAGGCCGCCATGCAGCGCTCGCACTCCGTGCATTTCTCAGCGTCGATCACGAATCCGATTGCCACGGTTATCCTCTCGCCAGACGTCGTCGTGTATCATGTATGGTGCACTGCCGAGCCCGGAAGCGCAACAGGGCGCGCTTACCCCCCCGCTGCCTCAAGCCCCGACTTCCGCGCAAGCAGGGCCCGGGCCCTGGCCGCAACATGCTCCCCCGTGAGGCCGAAGCGTATCATCAGCTCCCAGGGGCCCCCGGACTCCCCGAAGCGATCCTCAACTCCCACCATCCCGAGCACGCACGGACTGCTGTAGCCCTTGAGCTCCGTCCAGGCGGCGGCCACCAGGGCCCCGAAGCCTCCCTTCTGGTGCTCCTCGCAGGTAAGAAGCGCCCCGGTCTCCTCCCCCGCCCGCAGGATCGCCTCGCGGTCCAGGGGCTTGACCGTGTGGAGGTTCAGCACCCGGGCCTCGATCCCCCACTGCTCCTTCAGGATCCAGGCGGCCCTCATGGCTTCGGGCACCATGGGGCCGCAGGCCACCAGGGCCAGCTCCTCCCCCTCGCTTCGGTAGTCCTCGGCCAGACAGGCGTCGAAGCCATCGACGAAGCGCTCCGCCCGGCGGCGGAAACGGATCACGTTGCCCTTGCCCATTCTCAGCGGGGTGGCGGCGGTGGTGACCACCGGCGTGGCCTCCCTGGCGAAGCGGATGTAGGCAGGCCCGGACACCTCCAGGATCGCGATCCGGGACAGGCGCTCGGTCTCGAGGGCGTCGCAGGGCACGAACAGGTGCATGTTCGGCAGCACGGCCATCAGGGAGATTTCCTCGAGAGCCTGGTGAGTGGCGCCGTCCGCCCCCACGGAGATGCCTCCGTGGGCGCCGGCAATCTTGACGTTCAGGTTGTCGTAGCAGATCGTACTCCGGATCTGGTCCCACGGTCGCCCCGCGGCGAAGACCCCGTAGGTGCCCGTGATCGGGATCTTGCCCTCCAGGGCCAGCCCGGCGGCCACGGACATCATGTTCTGCTCCGCGATCCCGACGCTGAACACCCGCTCCCGGCGCTCGGGGTTGTCCTTCTCGAAGTCCGTGATCCGGATGGAGTTGGAGATGTCAGCGTGGATGGTCACGATGCGGGGATCGTCGCCGATGGACTTGAGGCAGCGCCCGAAGCCCATGCGGGTCGGGTCCATGTCCACCCGCATGCTGGCGCCGGCGTTCCAGCCGTACTCGCCGGCAACTCGCGCGCGGGGGAGCTCCGGCGGAGCCGCGAGCTCCGCCGGCAACTCGCGCGCGAGCTCTCGTTCGACCCCGGCCTGGTAGCTGCGCGCTGCCTCCAGCAGCGAGCTCACCCGGGTCTCGGTCATGCCCGGGCAGGCGACGTCCGCCAGGGCCCGCCGCAGCTCGGCTTCGTCCTTGGTCGAGGCCCCGTGCCAGCCGGCC
>JAFGFV010000096.1 GCA_016930895.1 Spirochaetales bacterium
AAGGCCTCGATGTCCGACATGATGAAGCTGCAGTCGCTGAACAAGATCTGAGCCGGAACGAGCTCTAGGCGGGCCCGGCCAGGAGGCCGCGGGAGGCGAGCTCCGCCGCCACCTCCGGCAGCTCCAGGGACTCCAGCAGCTGCCTGCTCTGCAGCCCGCTGGCCGAATCCCAGCCCCGCAGGGCGTAGTATTCCTCCCGGGCCCGGAGGTACTCTTCCATGCTGACGACCTGCCCGACCCGGGAGACCGGCTGGCCGTCGGGACCGGGCACGTTGCACTCCACGTCCGCGATGTGTCCCTCGAGGGGCTTCTCGTACCACTCCCGGGGCAGGAAATCGTCTTCCGCCCCCCGGTGTCCCTCCCGCAGCAGGATGGCCCTCTGGAGGTTGAAAACCCGCTCTCCCACCCGGGCCAGGGACTCTTCGTCCCAGGACTCGCCGGTCACGGCGGACAGTACCTGGGCCTCGATTGATGGGTCCCCGACATGGTCCTCCCCGCGGGGCTTGTCGATCACCGGGTACATCCAGTCGCACACGACCATGCATTCCTTGGCGTACTGCCGGTCCTGGATCTTCCTCGCCGCCAGTGCCTTGCCATCCAGGGTGGTCAGGTCGGCCGCCCGGGCCCCCCCCCAGAAGCGCTCCGCGATGCCCCGGAAGACCTCGGAGGAGATGTGGGCGTCTTCCACCTCCAACAGCCAGCTGGACCACTGGGACAGCATCAGCCCGGCCTCGTGGAGTTGCTGGATCGGCTTGCGCGGTTCGAAGGGGAAGAGGAAGGTGTTGACCGTGCAGTAGCGCGCCTCGTACGGGTCGTAGTGCCGCGTCAGCTCCAACGCGGAGGGCCCCAGCTCCCTGGCGGCGCCGATCGCCCCCCGGGCCAGGAGCTCCCCGAAGCCCCGGCGCAGGGCGGTCATCTGCACCAGGCCTTCGGCCAGCTCCAGGCTTCCCGGCTGCGACAGGGGGAGGCCGCTTTGCTCCTCCGAGACGAGCCCCTCCTCGTGGCAGCGCACCAGCCAGTCGACCAGATCCTGGACGGCCCAGGTCTCCAGGCCGTACTCGTCGCAGGCCCGGTTGGCCAGGAAGGGGACGTCGTTCTCCTCCCCGTAAAAGAGGATGGCGTAGGGGTAGTAGAAGAAGCGGGACTGGCACATGTACTTCCCGCTCTTGCCGTTGTCCGCCGTGTAGCGCACCCGCAGGCAGTTGGCCATGCACCCGTAACAGGGCATCTTCTCGGTCTTGGGGCCGTGAGCCATGAAATCGAAGCCCCAGACCTTGACGTTGCCCCGGCCCAGGGCCTTGATCTCCCGGGCTATCGCACGAAGGCGCTCCGGGTCGGCGGTGTCGACCTTGCGCGTGGAGGCCTGCACTGCCACCGCCTTCAGGTTCTTGCTGCCCATCACCGCGCCCATGCCCCCGCCGCAGCTGGCATCCCCTTCGGCGAACACCGTGGCGAAGGGGACCAGGTTCTCCCCGGCGGGCCCGATCGCGAGCACCTTGACCTTCTCTCCCAGCTCGCCCTTCACGGCCGTCATAGCCCCTACGGTGGTCAGGCCCCACAGCCGGGAGGCATCCAGGATCTCCACCTTGCCCGGCCGGAGCCAGAGGGTGACCGGGTGGTCGGCTCTTCCCTGGACGACCAGCGCATCGTAGCCGGCCAGCTTGAGCTCCGCTCCGAAGTACCCTCCGAGGTTGCCGTAGCAGAAGTGCTCCCTGCCTTTGAGCCCCGCCAGGAGGGGGGATTTGGCGTGGATCCCCCAACGGGACCCCCCGAGAGCGGGCACTCCCGCCACCGGCCCGGTGGCAAAGACGAGACGGTTCTCCGGAGCGAAGGCCGCAGTTTCGGGCGGGACCTCTTGCCAGTACAGAGCCGTAGCCAGGCCTCGCCCGCCGATGAACCGGCGCGCATACTCGTAGGTGTCCAAGGTCTCCGTGCTACCCGTGGAGAGATCCACGCGCAGGATGGTTCCTGTGTATCCTCTGGGTGCCATCGATGTCATCCTCCCGGAATGTGCCGCTGACGCCCGCCGCATCGCCCGTGGCCGGCGGCCTGACCAACTGCGGCCCGGCAGTCGAACGGGGGGTTGAGAGATATCTACAAGTTGATGTGGTGTTGATGAAGGTAGATCGTTATGGCGTTGCTGATCACGAGCAGAGCCTCGTCCCGCTGAAACGGGTCGAGCTCGCGGATGCAATCCAGCTCGCCCTTCCGGCTGGCGATCATGGCCTGCAGGATCTGCTTGGCCAGCTCGTCCGCCACCACTCGTTGCTCCATGTCCGATCCCCGTCAGCTGCGACTTGTCGTTCGCCAGGTGCCGCGACCCATCTCTGGGGCGCTACCTCCTGGGCCTGCGCGCGGAGCTCCTGGACTTCTTGCGGTTCAACCGGCGGATCGCCTTCTTGAGCTTTTCCCGCCGGTCGTCGGAAGGCTTGACGTAGTACTGCTTCTTCTTGAAGTCCCGTACCGTGCCCTCCTTCTCCCGCATGCGCTTGAAGCGCTTGATGCCTGCCTCGAGGCTCTCATCATCCCTGACGAAGATCTTTGCCACACTCTCTCCTTGCGGTCCCAGCGATATCGGGACCCCGCGACAGCGGGGAAAATTCCCGACAGAGATAATACTCAAAAATGGGGCTCAGTGTACATACTCCAACCCCTGGATTCGGCAGCAATTTTCCCGGGACCTCCGGCTGTCCCGCCCGGGCCTGGGCCGGGGTTGCGCCCGGGACGGGCTATGGAGTAGGGTGGTCTGACTTCGTGGATTGCCGCCGGGGAGGGGGATAGATGAGAATGAAGAGTTCGGCTTTGCGTCTGGCTGCGGCGGCACTCCTGCTGACCGCCTCCGGGTTCTCCCTGCATGCGGGGGGCACGGTCCAAGAAGATCAGCGGATCGTCGCCGTGGTCAACGGCGTGGGCATCCCTGAGTCGTTCTGGGTACGGGAAGTCCTGCGCTTCGAGGACCTGCTGCGCCGCCAGGGCCAGAGCCCGCAGGAGGCCGGGCCCCAGGCAGTGGCAGCCCAGGCCCTGGACACCCTGGTCAACATGGAGCTCCTCTACCAGGAGACCCGGCGCCGCGGCATCGATGTGGCCGCGGAGAGAATCACCGAGCAGGTACAGGAGCTGCGGCAGGGCTTTCCCAGCGACGAGGCTTTCGCGCAGGGGCTCGAGCAGATGGGCTACGCCTCCGGCGAGCTCGAAGCGGAGCTCGAGCGGCAGCTCGCGATCCAGCTGCTCATCGACTCGGAAATCGCCCCCGGCGTTTCGGTGAGCGGGGAGGAGCTGCGGGACTACTACGACGCGCACCCCGAGGCGTTCCGCAGTCCCGAGCGGGTTCGGGCGCGCCACATCCTGATTCGGGTGGCGGAGGGCGCCGGCCAAGAGGCGGAAACGCAAGCCCGTGAACGGATCGAGGAGATCCGGCGGCGCATCCTCGATGGGGCCGATTTCGCGGAGCTGGCCAGGGAGCTCTCCGAAGACGGCAGCAGCGCCGAGGGGGGAGACCTCGGTTACTTCGTCAGAAGCGGGATGGTCCCCGCCTTCTCGGATGCCGCTTTCTCCCTGCCCCTGGGCAGCCTGAGCGAGCCGGTGCGCTCCGAGTTCGGCTATCATCTGATCGAGGTGACCGACAGGGTCGAGGCTGGGGTCGTGGCTTTCCAAGACGTCGAGGTCAAGCTGGGGGAGTACCTGCGGTACGAGGAGACGATGCGTGCCCTGGAGCGTCTGGTCGCCGAGCTGCGCGAGACGGCCACCATCGTCGAGGACCTCGAAGGCCTCGGCGCCGGCACCCCGGGCGGGGAGAACGACCACGGGCGCGAGCGCGCGCGCGACTAGGCTGGCGGGCTGAGGGCGTTGGGGGTCTACGCGGGCATCGACGAGGCCGGCTACGGCCCGATCCTGGGGCCGCTGGTGATCGTCCGCTCGGTGTTCCGGGTCGAGTCCATGGAGCCCGGCGGGGCTCCTCCCTGCCTGTGGGGCCTGCTGCCGCAGCTGCTGTGCCGGCGGATCCGGGAAACGGGCAGCGAGGGCACCCGCAGCCGGACCCGCACCCTCAGCCTCGACTGCGGTCGGATTCCGATCAACGACTCCAAGCTCCTGTACAGCCTCGCTGCCGGCCTCCAGCACCTGGAGCGCGGGGTCCTTGCCCTGCTGCCGGGGCCGTACGATCCGCCGGCCGACGCGGCGGAGCTCCTGGATCGCCTGGCTTTCGACCCGGACTCCCGCCTTGCGACCCTGCCGTGGTACGCCGAGGCGGCCGGAGAAACCCGTTTGCCCGTGCAGGCGTCCGCGGCCGAGCTGCCGGTGCTGCGGGAGGCGTTTCGGCGGGAGTCGGCGGGGGCCGGGCTCCGGGCGGAGGAGCTGAGCGCTGCGGTGGTGTTCGAGGACCGCTTCAACCGCCTGGTCGGCGAGACCCGCAGCAAGGCTCTCTGTGCCTGGCGGTTCGTGGCGGGCCACCTGGCGGCGCTCTGGGAGCGTTTCGGCGAGCAGGGCCCCTACGTGGTGGTCGACCGCCAGGGGGGGCGCCGGGCCTACGGTCCCCTGCTCGCGGGTTTGTTTGCGCGGACCCGGGTGGAGATCCTGGCCGAAGAGCCGGAGGTGAGCCGGTATCGGCTCACCGGGCCGGGACGGCGCATGCAGCTGGAGTTCCGGGTGCAGGCCGAAGCGGCGCACCTGCCCGTCGCGTTGGCCTCCATGGCGGCCAAGTATGTGCGCGAGCTGCTGATGCTGCGTTTCCAAAGATACTGGACGAGGCTCGCCCCGGAGGTCAGGCCCACGGCCGGGTACTTTGCGGACGGGACCCGTTTTCTCCGGGAGATCGAGCCGCACCTGAAGCGTCTGGGAGTGCCGCGGGAGCTCCTGGCGCGCCGCTGCTGAGCCGCCGGCTCGAGGCCGGAGGCTGAGCGGGAGCCGGTTAGAAGTTGAGGGGACCCAGGAGATAGTACTCGAAGCTCCGGGGCAGCGAGTCCGGCCGGAAGGGCCTGCGCAGGGAGCGCCGGGCAGCAGCCTGCAGCGTCCTGACCAGGCCGGGTTGCCGCAGGACGTCCCGGTAGCAGCGCCTGGCCCCGTCCCTTTCGTCCAGCATGTCCAGGCATCTTCCCTCCCACAGTCCCAGGGCCTGGGACTTGACCGGAGGGAAGGGGACCGTGCTCCTGAGCCTCCGGATCCGCTCCAGCGCGTCTGCCGGCTGCCCGGCCATGAGATACAGGATCCCCAGGAGATATTCGTAGCCCGGGTCGGGGCAGCCCGAGGCGGCCCGCTCCAGCTCCCGCAGGGCCGCTTCGATCTTGCCCTGTTTGAGCTCCTCCTGGGAAAGGCACAGGTGGTACAGGGAGCGCTTGGCCGCCGGGCCCACAGGGGTGAGGCGCGTTCCCCGCAGCACCGGGGTGCGGGAACGGGTGTAGGCGGGCAGGCGCGTGCGGGCGCCCCGGCCGTCCAGCTCGTCGTGCAGGTTCAGGCCCCGGTAGGTGTTGTAGCAGACCCCCGGGGGGGTGCCTCCGGCCACCCAGAGGTTGCCGGTCCCGGGCTGAAAGACCACGCTCGTCAGGGTGGCGGCCTGAGCGGGAAAATCCCCCAGCAGGCGGGTCGAACCGCCGCAGCGTTCGAGGTTGCACGAGATCAGGTCGATCGCCCGCTGCACGTCGATCCGGCCGTAGTTTTCCTCGATCCCATCGCGCAGCAAACGGAAGCGGCCGATGGTGTACTCCCGCTCCAGAGGGAACTCCATCTCCCGTCTGCGCATCAGGGGGTGAAGGAAGTGGTTGGTCTGGACCTGAACGTCAAAATCCAGGGGCATGGTGCGGACCACACTGCGCCGGGCGTCCACCTCGACGCTCAGGGCTTCCCTCCCGTCGGCGAACAGGACTGCGTGCGGCGAGGCCGAGCGCAGCTTCCGGCTGCGGAGAAGGTGCACGATCCCCCGCAGGTCCCGGGCCCGGGTCAGCAGATAGTGGTTGAAATCCAGGGAGGGCAGGCCCCCGCGGGAGGTGTTCCTGGAGAGGCACACGAAGGTCCCGAAGGCGACCCCCGACGCGCTCATCCCGGTAAGCCCGAACCCCGGGAAGCCCGCCGCGGAGACGTACAGGTAGGGTTGCTTGCGTTTGGTCGTGCTCCGGAAGTTTCCGTCCGGGGCGCGCTCCACGACCTCGATCTCCTCTTCGGGGTGGGCCACGATGACCACGGGGTGCCGCCACACCATGGCTCCCGGAAAGTCCATGTTCCGGGCGAGCAGTGCTTCGGTGCCGCCCGCCAGGGCGGAGCCGCGCACGTAGAACCCGCTGCA
>JAFGFV010000012.1 GCA_016930895.1 Spirochaetales bacterium
CCCGGTGATGCTGGCCCTGGACATGGGGGACTTCGCCCTGCTCACCAGCTTCGACTGGCCCTGGTACATCCTCGCGGGCAAGCTGGGGGTTCTGGTCATCATCATAATCGTGCTGAGCTCCCTTCTGTACACCGTGGTCCGCCTGACCTACGAGCGATGGCGCTGGCTGCACAACCTGGCCGCCCTGGCGCTGCTGGCCGTCGGGATCGTGCACGGCTGGCTGGCTGGAAGGGACATGGTGGAACCGCTGATGCGGGGGATCTTCCTGGCTCTGCTGGCCCTGGGGGTGGGGGCCTACCTCGCCCACAAGGTGGTGGGCCCGGCCCTGCGCCGGCGTCGGGCATACATTGTCACCGAGGTGCGCCGGGAGGCCGACAAGGTCTGGACGCTCCGGTTCGCCCCTGGAACCGGGGCTGCTGCGCTGCGGAGTCTGCCGGGGCAGTTCCAGTTCGTGACGCTGCGACGGCGGCCCGGCGGCCGGGAGGGAGGCAGGGTCGGGCGCCGGGAAGAGCATCCCTTCACCATCGCCTCCAGCCCCGAGGGCGGGCAGATCCACGAGTCCACCATCAAGGAATCCGGGGACTTCACTGCCACGATCGGGGAGACGCGGGTCGACGAGCCCGCCGGCATCCAGGGGCCGTTCGGCCGCTTCTCGTACGTGCTGCACCCGAAGGAGCGGGAATTCGTGTTCGTGGCCGGGGGCATCGGCATCACTCCGCTCATGAGCATGCTCCGGCACATGGCGGCGACCGGTGCGGAGGCCCAGGTCCTGCTCCTGTACGCCAACCGGACGGAAGGGGATATCGCTTTCCGGGAAGAGCTCGAGCGGATCAGCCGGGGCGGGCACCCGCGTCTGGAGGTGGTCCACGTGCTCGAAAAGCCGCCGGAAGGCTGGGGCGGGGAGAGCGGGCGGGTCACCCGGGAGCTCGTGGAGCGCCGCCTCGGCGGGCCGGCGGCCGGCAGGGCCTTCTACGTGTGCGGGCCGCCGGCTATGATGAACGCGCTCCTTCCCGTGCTGCGGCGCATGGGGGTGCCGCGCCGGCACCTGCATTCGGAGCGCTTTGCCCTGTAGGGGGTTCCTGCGGAGTGATATTCAGCGAAGACCGCCTGCTGATCCTGTGGGGGCACACTCAGAAGGAGATCCCCCGAAGGCCGGCTCATCCGGGGCCATATCCCGAGACGGATGCCCGCCACTGGTACGACATGGAGTACGCCGGATGGGGAGTACGGAAAAGGAACATTCCCCAGGCGCCGGGCATGGGTGCCCAGGGGGCCCGGGTGCTCTGCCTGCGCCCGCATGATCACCCTTACTGGGATGCCTACGGCGAGGGGGCGCAGAGGATCGCGGACCTGTACCATCTGCGCCTGGAGGAACGCCTTCTTCCCAACGACCAGAGGGAGCAGCATGTCGAGGTCCGAAGGGCGATCGCTGATTGCCCGCACCTGATCGTCCTGGTTCCGGATCGGGCAGGGGCCAGCGCCGGCTGGTTCAGGGAGATCAATGAGGCCGGAATCCCGGTGATCGCAAGCAATCGCCTGCCGGCGGACGAGGTGTTCCCCTACGTCCTGGCCTGGACAGGGCCGGACGACTGGGGGCAAACGCGTCTTCTGGCCCGAACCTTCGCCAAGCTGATGGACTACCAGGGAGGGTACTGCATCGTCGAGCACTACACCCCGGGGAGTTCCTGCTACTACGCCAGGACGTGGGGGATGATCACGGAGTTGGAGAAGGTCGCCCCGCGCATGCAGTTGCTGGCGAGGTGCTCCGCAGAGATCAACCCAGCCGGAACCAGGAAGCTCGTGGCGGGATGGCTCATGCGCTTCGGCGGCGCTCTCAAGGGAATCGTCAGCGCCGACGACAACGTGGCGCAGCAGGCCATCAACGAAGCGATCTGCGAGGCCGGGCGGCCTGGGCTCGTACGGGTGGCGGTAGGTACCAGCCCCTTTGGCATGCGGGCGATCCGGGAGGGCCGCTTGAACGCCACGACCTATCAGGCGGACCAGGCTGACGGGGCGCTGGCGCTGAAGACCGCGGTGGACTGGCTGGAAGGCCTGACCGTGGATCCGATCTACTACCTGCCGACAGCGATCATCACCAGGGAGAACGTGGAAGAGTTCCTGCGGAAACGTCCGGAGATATCTGACATCGATCTCGGAGTGCTGTACCGTTCGGTGATCGAGCAGCGGGAAGACCATGTCGACCGCTTCTTCGAACACACGTACCAGAAGTTCATCATGGCGCGGGTCATTACCGTGGAGTACTTCCGGGGCTTCTCGATCGAGGTGCTCTCCAACCTGATCCACATCCTTAAGATGAACGACATCGACGAAAAGGAGATCTTCGGGGACTGGGAAACCCTGTACAAGAGCCTGTTCAACCGGCGGACCCTGGAGAACACCATGGACTGGCTCAAGAAGATGTCCAAACAAGTGATGCGGGTGCTCTCCCGCGAGCAGCAGGTCAGAACCCCCATCCAGAAGATCGTGGCCTACGTGGATCGGAATCTGTCGGTTCCGATGTCCCTCAAGATCCTGTCCTGTCAGTTTGGCCTGTCGGCGGCCTACCTCGGGCAGCTGTTCAGGAAAGAGACGGGCAGGAGGTTCAGCGACTACGTGAACGAGCTGCGAATCCGCAGGGCCTGCGAGATGTTCCGCTACACCTCCCTGAGAGCCAACCAGGTGGCCGAGAAGGTGGGGTTCTCCGACCCCGATTACTTCTACGATGTCTTCAGGAAGTACACAGGGGTGTATCCGACCCAGTTCAGGAACAGGGAGCTATAGAATTGGACTGAATCCCGACAGGCGCTGCAGCAGGAGGCCAACCATGCCCTTTAGCGACACGGTCGAAAGGATGATTGAGAAGGCAACCGCCATTCTCAACTCGGAACAGAACGTCATCAAGGACGAGTTCACGCGCTTCAACACCATCTATATCGGGAACATCAAAGAAGACCGGGTCACGTTCGAGCTACAACCTACGCTGCCGGAGATCTCTCGAGTGATGAAATACGACCTTTCGCGCTTTTTCAAGGATCGCGATTTCAATCTCGAGAAGACCTTGGAGTACCGCCTCTGGCATCATGAGAACATCGAGGACGATTCGCCCTTCATCGGGATATATGAGATGGACTATGCGTGCCACTCCATGGAGTACTCCATGTTCGGCATACTGCCGCGTTGGATCGAGGGAGAGTATCCCGCCTACGGCGCGCCGATCGTCGGGCAAAGGCAGGATCTGCGCGCGCTCGAGGTTCCCGACTTCTTCAGGGACGGATTCATGCCGCAGGTAATCGAAGACTATCACAGGCTGAAGTCAGATCTTGGCAACAGACTGGCAATCGGAATCCGCAAGTCGGTTCAGGGGCCGTTCCAGGTGGCCACCGGTCTGCGCGGCCAGGAGAACGTCTTCATGGAAGAGATTACGGATCCGGACTTCGTGACCGAGCTCATGGAGTTTGCCTTGCGGTTTCACAAGAGCTGGGTGCAGGGTTGGCAGAAGCTTCACGGCAGGGACTACGGGATGTTCAATATCGGGGACGACGATATCGACACGGCAAACACGGTGCCTCCAAGGGTATTCAGGGAGCTCATCAGGCCCATTCACCTTCGCTACAGCGCCGAGTTCAAGTCCATCCACTGGCATAGCTGTGGAGACAAGAACAGCATCATGCGCGATATCGCCACCATCCCCAATCTTCATGTCGTGGAGATCGGCCCCAAAGACAGCTCGGACGAACTTGCGGATGTCTTCTCCGGGACCGGCGTGTCCTTCTACAAGTGCCCGGACCCGGTCAGCGAGCTCGATGCGCCGGTGCCTGGTGCTCAAGAAAGGATGATCGAAGGGATTCTCAGGCTGGGGGAATCGTTTCCCGTGAAGATCCTGTGCGAAGCGGACAGCCTGGAAAAGGGGCTGACTCTGCTCAGAAAGTTTGACGATATCGCGGGCATACACAGAAACTGAATGTGTTCTCCGACCCGGTTCAGGAACGGAAAACTATTGCGGTCGAATTCATAGTTTTTCCGGTTGCGTTGCCGCGCTTCGGCAGCTAGGATAGAATGAGACTCAACCCCGACAGGCGCTGCAGCTGGAGGCCAGGACGATGCGTCGAGAGCCTGTGGGGGAGAGAGTGTTGCCTCGTCGAGGCATCTCGAGAGCCCTACAGAGTAAAGGAGTGTGGAGCCATGAAGAGAACCCTTCGGAACGCCCTGGTGGTGGTGCTCGTCCTGACCCTGGCGGCAGCGGCTTTCGCAGGCGGCGTCAAGGAGACCGGGGAGCTCAATCTGGTGATTCTGTACAAGGGTGTGCACCCCTGGTACGATCCCTGCGGCGAGGGCTTCGCCGACGCGGCCAAGGCGTTGGGAGGGATCAAGACCCGGGTGGCGGCGCCGACCACCTGGAGCGGAGAGGCCCAGGCCAAGATGATGGAGGATCTGATCGCCGAGGGGGTGGATGGGATCGCCATTGCGGTCTACGACGTGGATGCCCTGACCCCGGTGATCGACGAGTCCATGAACCAGGGCATCCCGGTGATCGCCTACGATGCGGATGCTCCGAAGTCCAAACAGATCATGTTCATCGGCACGGACAATCCCGCCGCGGGGGTGCAGCAGGGGGAGGCCTTTGCCGAGCAGATGGGCGGCAAGGGAGAGTACGTGATCTTCGTCCAGGATCTGGTGTCGGCCAACGTCAAGCAGCGGGTCGACGGGATTCGCAGCGTTCTGAAGCGCTACCCGGGCATGAAAGAGATCATGAGTGAGCAGAACTACCAGTACACCATGGCCAACGCCGTGCAGCTCGCCGAGAACATCCTGAACGCCAATCCGAACATCAAGGGGGCCGTGGATACCGGCATGGAGGGTGCCGGGGGGATGCACACGGTGCTCAAGGAGCGGGGCTACCCGGCGGGAGAGGTCAAGCTGATCCCGTGGACCACCCTGCCGTTCATCGTCGAAGGGGTCAAAGAAGGCTACATCACCGGGACCATGCGCCAGAACCCCTATGCCATGGGGTACCTTTCCCTGTATGGCTTGAAGTACTGGATCGAGGGCAAGAAGCCCTCCCAGAAGTTCTTCGACTCCGGGATCGTGCTGGCCACCCCGGAGAACGTCGACACGATCGACGACGTCAACAAGCAGAAGACTCCGGCGATGCTCGAGGAGTTCAAGAAGCTCTGGAAGTAAGCAAGGAGCGATAGTGCCGGAGCGACGTCGCCCAGGGGCGTCGCTGCCGGCTCTCTTTTTTAAAGCGAGTGCCATGGAAGAGGTCCCGATCCTGCAGGTCGAAAACATCTCGAAGGCCTTTCCCGGGGTTCAGGCGCTGAACCGGGTAAGCATGGATGTGCAGCGGGGAGAGGTCCACGCCCTGATCGGAGAGAACGGTGCGGGCAAATCGACCCTCATGAGCATCATCTTCGGAGCCCTGCGGGCCGACGACGGGGTGGTGCGCCTGGACGGCAGGCCGGCGGTGATCTCCAGCCCGAAGCATGCCCTGGACGCCGGAATCAGCATGATCTTCCAGGAGATCAGCCTCTTCCCGGACCTGACCGTGGCCGAGAACATCTTCATCGACAGGCTGCCTCGCCGAGGCAGGGCGACCCTGGTCGATTGGGCCCGGCTCTACGGCGAGGCCAAGGAGCTGCTCGCAGATATCGGGATCGTTCTGCAGCCTAGAGCCCGGGTCAAGGACCTGAGCATCGGGCAGCAGCAGCTCATCGAGATCGCCAGGGCCTGGTCCATGAACTCCCAGCTCGTGATCATGGACGAGCCGACCTCCTCGCTCTCAGGGCCCGAAACGGAAAGACTCTTCGAGATTATCCGGCTTCTCAAGAAGCGCGGGATCGCCGTGATCTACATCTCCCACCGGCTGGACGAGATCTTCGTGATCGCCGACCGGGTGAGCGTGCTCCGCGACGGCATGCACGTGGCGACTCGCGAGCTCAAGAACACGAACAAGAACGAGCTGGTCGCCCTGATGGTCGGACGGGAGGTCAGCGACATGTACGCCCGGCGGAAGAAACAGGTTGGGGGGGAGATCCTGCGCGTCGAGGGCTTCAGCAGGGAGGGGTTCTTCCAGGATATCAGCTTCTCCTTGAAGCAAGGGGAGATCCTCGGGCTGTACGGGCTGGTCGGGTCTGGGAGGACCGAGCTGGCCCTTTCCCTGTTCGGTTACTACGGCCACGACGAGGGTAGGGTCTATGTGGATGGCAGGCCGGCGCGCATCCGCAGCACCCTGCACGCCATGGAGCAGGGAATCGGGTACCTGCCAGAGGACCGGAAGGAGCAGTCCCTCATTCCGATCGCCAGTGTCAAGGACAACATCACCCTGGCCAACATCCGGGCCTACGTCCGGGGGCTGTTCGTCGACAAGCGCAGGGAGGCGGCGTCCGCCCGGGAGTACGTGGAGCGGCTCAACATACGGACTCCTTCGATCTTCAAGAAGGTAATGGAGCTCAGCGGAGGAAACCAGCAGAAGACGGTCCTGTCCCGGATCCTGGAAAAGAAGCCGAGAATCATGATCCTGGACGAGCCGACCCGGGGCATCGACGTGGGTGCCAAGGCCGAAGTGCACTTCATGATCGAAGAGCTGGCCGAGCGTGGGATCGCGATCATCCTCATTTCCTCCGAGATGCCCGAGATCCTGGCCATCGCGGATCGTATCCTGGTGATGCGCAACGGCCACCTGGGCGGCGAGTTCCTCCGTGAGGAAGCCGATCAGGAGAAGCTCCTGAAGGCCGCATCGTTATAGAGGGGGTCACATGCTGACGAAGAGAAACCGGGCGGCGGGAGCGCGGCAGGGGCAGCGCATCTCCGATGAGCTCGCCCTGTTGATTGTGTTCCTGACCATCATCGCTCTGGTGGCGGCCGTCATCCCGCGCTTCCGGACGGTGTACAACCTCCTCAGCGTCGTCCGCCAGTTTTCGATCATCACCTACGTTTCCCTCGGGGAGACCGTGGTGTTGATCTGCGGGGGTTTCGACCTGTCCGTGGGTTCGATCGCGGGTCTGGCCGGGATTTTCGCGGCCCACATGATGGTGACCCTCGGGTGGCCCGTGTGGCTGTCGGTCGTGATCGGAGTGCTGATCGGGGTGGTGTGCGGCTTCATCAACGGCGTCCTGATCAGCAAGGTCAAGATCCAGCCGCTGATCACGACTCTGGCCACGAGCTGGATCTACACGGGAATCATCCTGGTGACGACCAAGGGTTGGCCGGTGGCAAACCTGCCGGAGAGCTTCGACATCCTGGGCCAGGGCTACCTGCTCGGGATCCCCCTGCCGATCATCTGGCTGGTCCTGCTGAGCGTGCTGGCCTGGCTATTCCTGTCTCAGACCCACTTCGGGCGCTTCATCTACGCCACCGGAGGAAACGAAAAGGCGGCACGGTTGAGCGGCCTGAACGTCGACAGGATCAGGATCATGGCCTTCACCATCTGCGGTGCCCTGGCCGCCTTCGCGGGGGTGGTGCTGGCCTCCCGCATGGGTTCCGCGCAGGCCAACGCAGGGGTGGAGTGGCCACTCCCGGCGATCGCCGCGGCGGTGATCGGGGGGGTCAGCCTGGCCGGCGGAAAGGGCACGGTCTACGGCGTGCTGATCGGCGCGGCCCTGCTCGGTGTGATCAACAACATCCTGGTGCTGCTGCACATCTCGGCGTACTGGCAGAGCCTGATCAGCGGCTTCATCGTTCTGGCGGCGGTGTCCATCGATGCGGTGCGCAAGTACCGCGAGTCTCTGCTGAAGTCCAAGATCATCCAGCCCGAGCGCGCGGGTGCCGGGACGCCATCGGATCAGGAGTGAACGACGGTGACATCCAAGGAACGGATTCTCTGCGCCCTGAATCGCGAAAAGCCGGACCGTGTCCCGGTCTCGGTGCACCAGTGGCAGGGCTATCACCTCGATCGGTACCTGGGGGGGATCAGCGACCTGGAGGCTTTCCAGCGCTTCGGCATGGACGCCCAGATCCAGTACTTCGAGGACATGGGGCAGTTCTGGCTGGTGGGCGCGGACTACAGCAGGGCTTCCACGCCTCAGTGGCGGGACGAGGCGGTGGCTGTGTCCACCGAGCCGGAGAATCGCATAACGCACCACACGATTCACACCCCCGAGGGAAAGCTCACCTACAAGACCGGCGGGGACGAGAAGACCACCTGGATAACCGAGTACCTGATCAAGCGCGACGAAGACCTGGAGCTGATTCGCAAGTACATGCCGGTCCCGAGGCTGGATCCGAAGCCGCTGGCGGAGCTCTACGAGCGGGTCGGGGACGCGGGCATCGTGCGCGGCTTCGTCTGGGGCGATCAGGCCGGCTGCTGGCAGCATGCCGCCTGTCTCCTGGACATCACCGCCCTGATCTACAGGGCCATGGATGAGCCTGCGTGGGTGCACGAGCTCCTGGGGATCCTGCTCGAGAAGAAGCTTCAGTTCATCGATGGAATGGAGAGCGCGAAGTTCGATCTCGTTGAGACCGGAGGCGGGTCCGGCTCCTCCACCCTGATCTCGCCGGGCCTGCACGAGGAGTTCTGCCTTCCCTACGACCGGAAGATGCATGACGCGCTTCACGACCGGGGTTTCCGGGTGACCTATCACACCTGCGGGGGCACCCTGGGGATCGAGGAGCTCATCGTGGCCAACGGCTGCGACGCTTCGGAGACTCTCGCGGCTCCCTCGATCGGGGGCAACCAGGAACCCTGGGAGTTCAAGGAGAAGGTCCGAGGCCGCGTGGCTCTGATCGGCGGCATGGACCAGGTGAATCTCCTGGACCGTGGCCGCCCGGAGGCGATCCGCAGCCAGATCCGCCGGCTGTTCGAGAGCGTGGGAGACGACGGGGGCTATGTGCTCTCCTGCGCCGATCACTTCTTCGACGCTCCGGTTGAGAACCTGCGGGCCTACGCCGAGGCGGCGCGGGAGTGCACGTACTGAGAGCCGCGCGCTTGAGGCGGGCTCCGGGCGCGTGGTATGCTGAGGTCACACAAGAGTACAGCAAGGGGGATCACATGCCCGAGAGCGACTTCGTCATGAACAAACCAGCCAACAGGCTGAAGGGGAGCATGCCCAAGGTCGGCATCCGCCCGACCATCGACGGGCGGCGCGGCGGCGTCCGGGAGTCCCTGGAGAACCAGACCATGGAGATGGCCCGGGCGGCGGCAAGGCTGATCAGCGAGAACCTCCGCCACGCCAACGGG
>JAFGFV010000556.1 GCA_016930895.1 Spirochaetales bacterium
CCGAGCGGCGGCTGGTGGACATGCCGGAAGACTACGGGCGCCTGCTCCTCCGCCTGCCGTCCCAGAGCCCCTTCTCGCGGGTGGTGATCGAGCCCGCTCCCGCCGGGGAGCTGTCCGTGCGGGCCATGGGCCTGGGCCCGGCAGCGGAGGGCTTCGCCGCCGGGAGCGGCGTTCCGAGCGCCGGGCCCCAAGTGCGCTCCTGGCTGCGGAGAGGGTCCCTCTGGGAGGTGGATCTCGAAGAGGGCGCGTTCCCTGGGGGCCCCGGCTCCGGGTCGGGTTCCACCCGGGGCGGGAAGCCTCCCGCTTGGCGCCTGGAGCTGGTGCTCGAGTGCCGGGCCTTCCCCGCCTGGGCGCACTTCCGGGCCGCCGAGGCCCTGGCCGGCGCATCAGGCGGGGAGGCCGGATCCTCCGCGGGTCCCGAGGCCCTGCGGGCGCTGTACGCGGGGCCCGAGCGGACGGCGGCGGTCATCACCCTGAGCGACGGGCGCCAGCAGCGCAGGTTCCTGTGCCAGGGGCTTCCGGGGACCCAGACCCAGTACGTGTATCCGGCCCTGCTGCCCTTTGTCCCGCGGACGGTCCGGATCGAAGCGCTGGGAGGGAGCCGGCTCTGGCTGGAGGGAGTCACGGTGGTGGCGGGCACCGGCACCGGCGAGGGCACCGGCAGCGGCGAGGGCACCGGCAGCGGCGAGGGCACGGGCAGCGGCGAGGGCACCGGCGCGAGCAGCGCGGCCGCGGCCTCGGAGAGGGGCCCCCTGCCGCCGCTTCCCGCCGACCCGGGCGTCGTACTGGCCTACCCCC
This sequence comes from Spirochaetales bacterium, assembly GCA_016930895.1. The sequence goes on from JAFGFV010000556.1 coordinate 799, forward strand.
AGGAAGCGTGGAGGAGCCCTCAGTACGAGCTTTTCTCCTGGAACCGCTTCCCCGAGGTCCTGATCTTCGACACCGCGGACTACGCGGTGCAGGCCCGCCTGTTCAAACGCCTGGCCTTCTTCGTGGAAAAGCGCGGCTACCGGGGCCGCCTGGCCGCCGACCGGGAGATCGCGCACCTTCACGGCTTCAATGCCCACGACTACCGCGCCGAGGATCTGGCCCGCTTCTTTCGGCAGGCAGCGGACGAGGGGTTCGCCCTGGGCCCCGAGGAGGAGGAGCTGCGGGCCATTCTGCTGGCCAACGGGATCCTGGAGCTCCGCGACGGCACCTACGCCCCGGGGAAAGGGGCGGTGCTCTCGATCTCCCGCAGCTCCGGGCCCCTGCTGCGCCGGCATCTCCTGACCCACGAGGCCTTCCACGGGGTGTTCTTCTCCTTGGAGGACTATCGCCGCGACGCCCTGGCGCTGTGGGACCGGCTGGGCGAGGGAGAACGGGGGTTCTGGCTCCTGTTCTTCCGTTGGATGGGCTACGACACCGCCGACACGTACCTGGCGGCCAACGAGCTGCAGGCGTATCTGTTCCAGCAGGAGCGCAGGGACGTGGGACCGTACCTCCGCGGGGTGACGGCGAACCGGCTGCTGTCCAGTTACCCGGAGCGCCGGGAGGCGATCCTGGGCTTCCTGGGCGACGACCCGGACTCCTTCGAGCGGCGCTTCGACGCCCTGGAACGGACGCTGGTCGAGACGGCCGGGCTGGAGGGCGGACGGGTGGTGGGCCTCACGGAGATGGCCGGGCCCTGATCCGTCCCGGATCCACCCCCGCCATCGCTTTTCTTTCTTTTTCGGGGTCCCCCTCCTTGATCCTCCCCGGGGCCCGATAGTACTTTTGAAGGCGTCCCGCAGGGCCGCTCGGCACGGCGCGCGCGCCGAGATGCCGGGCTGCGGCGCATCCAGGGCACCGAAACGACCCGCTGACACATCGCGACCTTCCGCGGGGCCGGCAGAGCGATCACAGGGAGGGGACATGAAGATCCAGCGTCGGTTCACCCGCAAGGGTAAGGGCCCGTACCAGGGCATCGCTTTCGAGGAGCGCACCTCCGAAATCCGGGATCCCGACGGCAAGGTGATCTTCCACCAGGACGGGGTGGTAGTCCCCCGCGCGTGGTCGCAGATCGCCACCGATATCCTGGCCCAGAAGTACTTCCGCAAGACCGGGGTTCCCGCCAAAGACGGCAGCCTGGGCGGTGAGACCGACGCCCGGCAGGTCTTTCATCGCCTGGCCCACACCTGGACCGACTGGGGGCGGCGCTACGGCTACTTCTCGAGCGAGGAGGACGCCGAGAGCTTCTACGGTGAGATCTCCTGTATGCTGGCGCGGCAGATGGCCGCCCCGAACTCCCCGCAGTGGTTCAACACCGGCCTGTTCGCCGTCTACGGGATCAAGGGGCCGGCCCAGGGGCATCACTACGTGGAGCCGGAGAGCGGCGAGCTCAAGACCGCCTCCAGCGCCTACGAGCGCCCGCAGCCGCATGCGTGTCAACCGTACCATGCGCCGGTATCCACCCCGCTCGGCCCCGTGCCGATCGGAGAGATCGTCGAACGGGGTCTGACCGGTCTGGAAATCTACGATGGCAGTGACGGCGGACGGGGAACGACGAGAGTGATAGCTGTCGCCGAAAACGGGGTCAAGCCGGTCTTGCGGATCGTGCTGAAGAACGGCGCAGCCGTCGAGGCTACCGCGGACCATCTCGTGTTTGCCTCTAGCGAGCGCCGAAGCCAGGGGCAGTGGCTGCCGGTAGAACAACTTGAGCCTGGCATGTACCTTCGCCTGTCGACTGCCACTGGGACTCGGGATCCGTTGGAGACCACTGATCACATCGTCGACGAGGCTGCTCTGGTCGGATGGCTCCACGGCGACGGGTTTGTCGGTCAGTACACGAACAGCAGAAGCCGAAGCCTTACCCTGGAGTCAGGTCCGTCGCTCCGGGAGGAGCCGATCGCGCGGATCGAGTTCCTGGGACTGATGAAAGTCTTCGATATCCAGACCGAGAGCGGGCAGTACCTGTCGAACAACGTCCTGGTTCACAACTGTTTCATCATCTCCGTGCAGGACGACCTGGTGGGCGAGGGCGGGATCATGGCCGCCGTGACCAGCGAGGCCCGCCTGTTCAAGTACGGCTCCGGCACCGGAAGCAACTACTCGCGCCTGCGGGCCAAGCGGGAGCCCCTGAGCGGCGGGGGGATCTCCTCCGGCCTGCTGTCCTTTCTGAAGGTCGGGGACCGTTCAGCCTCGGCCATCAAGAGCGGCGGCACCACCCGCCGGGCCGCCCGCATGGTCACCCTGGATGCGGACCACCCGGACATCGAGGAGTACGTCGACTGGAAGGTCGACGAGGAACAGAAGGTGGTGTCCATGGTCGTGGGCAGCCGCATCCTGCGCCGGCACACCCGGCAGCTGGAGCAGGCAGTGGCGGCCTATGCCGGCAACAACGGCTCGCCGGAGGCCGCAGCCCTCGACCCAGAGGCAAACCCGCAGCTCCGGGAGGCCATCCGGGACGCCTTGGCCGAGGAGATTCCCCCGACCTACCTCTACCGAATCCTGCAGCTCCTGGGGCAGGGCTACCGGGAGCTGGAGGTCAAGGAGTACACCACCGATTGGGACGAGGACGCGTACGCCACCGTGAGCGGACAGTCCTCCAACAACTCGGTGCGCCTGAGCGCGGAGTTCATGGGCAGGGTGGTGGAGGACGGCGACTGGACCCTCTCCGGAAGGGTCGACCAGGGGCTCAAGATCAGCATGAAGGCCCGCAGTCTCTGGGACCGGATCGCCTACGCGGCCTGGAACTGCGCCGACCCGGGGATCCAGTACCACTCCACCATCAACGAGTGGCACACCTGTCCCGAGGACGGAGAGATCCGCGCCTCCAACCCCTGCTCGGAGTACATGTTCCTGGACGACACGGCCTGCAACCTGGCCTCGCTGAACCTGATGGCCTTCTACGATGCCGAGGCCGGCAGCTTCGACGTGCAGGGCTTTGCCCACGCCATCGAGCTGTGGACCATCGTCCTGGAGATCAGCGTGCTCATGGCCCAGTTCCCCTCCGCGTCGATCGCCCGCAAGAGCTACGACTACCGGACCCTCGGGCTGGGCTACGCCAACCTGGGCAGCCTGCTGATGGTCATGGGCGTGCCCTACGACAGCGAGGAGGGGCGGGCCGTCGCGGCCGCGCTCTCCGCCATCCTGACGGGGGAGGCGTACGCCACCTCGGCCCGGATGGCCGCGGAGCTGGGCCCCTTTCCGCGCTTCCCGGCGAACCGCGAGGCCATGCTGCGGGTCATCCGCAACCACCGCCGGGCCATCCTTGGAGCCCCCGAGGAGGAGTACGAGGACCTGAGCGTCTACCCCCGGCGTTTCGCCGATGAGAGTTGCCCCCCGGAGCTGGCGGGCGCGGCCCGCGGCGCCTGGGACCGGGCGCTGGAGCTGGGAGAGAAGCACGGCTTCCGCAACGCGCAGGTGAGCGCGATCGCTCCGACCGGCACGATCGGCCTGGTCATGGACTGCGACACCACCGGAGTGGAACCGGACTTCGCCCTGGTGAAGTTCAAGAAGCTGGCCGGCGGGGGCTCCTTTAAGATCATCAACGCCTCGATCCCCCCGGCCCTCAAGCGCCTGGGCTACACCCCCGAGCAGGTGGAGGAGATCACTGCGTACTGCGTGGGCCGCAAGACCCTGAAGGGGGCCCCGGGGGTCTCCTGGGAGGCCCTGGAGGCCAAGGGGTTCGACCGGGCAGCCCTGCAGCGGGTGGACCGGGCCCTGGAGAACGCCTTCAGCCTCCACGGGGGCTTTCTGCCGGC
>JAFGFV010000557.1 GCA_016930895.1 Spirochaetales bacterium
ACCGGGATGGCCGGGCTGCCGATTCGCAGGTACACCGGACCTACGTGCTGCGCCGCGGCCTCCACCGCCTTGACGATCTCGACCGGGTCACCCGGGCACAGCACCACCATCCCAGGGATGGTCCGCATGAGGGCGACGTCGTCGATCGACTGGTGGGTGGGCCCCAGATCCGAATAGGCGAGGCCTGCGGACCGTCCCACCACCTTGACGTTCTGCCGCATGTAGCCGAGATCGTTCCGAACCATTTCGAATGGCCGGGCCGTGACGAACGGGGCGATGGCCGCGACGAAAGGGATCCACCCGACGGCAGCCAGACCTGCAGCGAAGCCGATCACCCCCTGCTCCATGATTCCGAACTCGATGTGCCGCTCGGGGAAGCGGCCGCGAAACGGTGCCAGGCCCGATCCCTTGGAGCTGTCGGCGCTGACCGCCACGATCTCCTCCCTCCGTTCGGCCAGCGCCAGGAGCGCATCTCCGAAGGTCTTGCGGGGGTCCAATCGCTGGCCTCGTTCCATCATGCCCCGAGCTCCTTTCCCGCCGCCTCCAGCTCCCCTCGCGCACGATCCAGCTCGTCCGGCTTCGGGCTCCAGTGGTGATACTCCACCTTCCCCTCGGCGAACGGCAAACCCCGGGACTTGATCGTGTCGGCTACGATCGCGCTCGGTTTGCCCGGCTGAAAGGGGAGCCCATGCAGGGCCTCCGCGATCTGCTGAAAGTCATGTCCGTCGACCACGCGAACCGCCCAGCCAAAGGCCCGCCATCGCTCCTCCAGGGGCTCGTAGCTCATGACCTCGGCCGTGGGGCCGCTGATTTGCAGCCGGTTGCGGTCGACGATCGAAACCAGGTTGTCCAGACCGTGATGGGAGGCTGCCGCGGCCGCTTCCCAGTTGGACCCTTCGGCCTGTTCGCCGTCGCCCATCACCACGTATACCCTCGCCTGCAGGCCCCGCAGCCTGAGGCCCATGGCCATGCCGCCGGCGATCGCCAGTCCGTGACCAAGGGCCCCGGTCGAGGCCTCAACCCCGGGAAGCTTATGCATGTCAGGGTGGCCGGGCAGCCGGGAGCCCAGGGCTCCATAGGTGTCGAGCAACTCCTCGGGGAAAAACCCCCTGGCGGCAAGGGCGGCATAGAGTCCCAGGCACTTGTGGCCGGCGGAGAGGACCAGTCGGTCCCTTCCCGGGTCGTCGGGACGGGCCGGGTCGATGCGCATCTGGCGGAAATACAGGAAGGTCAGCAGGTCCGCAGCCGACAATGCCCCACCGACGTGACCGGCGCCCCCCGCCGCGATCAAGCGCAGGATGTTCCGTCGGACCCGCAAGGCCGCGCGTCTCAGCTCGAGAACTTCAGCCTCCCCCAACCGGGCGCCAGCCGCAGCACCCATCAGGCGTGACGCCGCTCGCGGTCGTACTCGCAGATCCTCTGGACCTTGGGCTCCGAGGACCCTCCGGGCACGTACTCGCTCTGCATCCAGATGCGCACGAGCACTTGTGCGAGTTCCCTGCCGATCGCGAAGGCTCCCAGGGTCATGATGTTGGCGTTGTTGCTCTTGCGGCTTCGCTCCGCCGAGTAGGCATCGGACACCAGGGCGGCATACGCCCCGGGGACCTTGTTGGCCGCAATGCTCATGCCTATTCCGGTCCCGCACAGCAGGATCCCCCGCTCGTGCTTGCCCGCAGACACTGCCTCAGCGACCTCGATCGCCACGTTGGCGTACACCGTGTCGTCGCTCCCGTAGTCCTGGCATGTGTACCCGAGCTCAGTCAGGTGCTGCTTGATCGTCTCCTTCAGGGGAGCGGCGTTTGGATCACAACCGATAGCCACGCTCTTCATCGTCTTTCCCCCTACAGGAACGTCCCCACGTAGTCCATCATCTCCCGGGTCGCCCCGACGAACTCCGCCTCGTTCTCCAGGAGCGACGGAATTTCGTTGAACTCCTCCACCGCGTAGCCCTTCTCATCGTAGGCCCGCCGAAAATACGGCACCTGGTTGAGCTTGTCCAGGGTCTCCTGGGGGACCTGATCGTTCCAGCCGGCCTTGAGCTCCCGGTCGCGGTAGTACAGGAGCACGTGACCGAACACCTTGGGCGGAATCGTGTACACCAGGTTCCCGCCCATGAACATCTCGACGTGCGGGTAGTACCACTCGTCGCCCCTGCGATGCAGACGAGCCGAACAGACCAGCATCTTGATGGGAAGGTCCCGTTCCTCGAACAGCGCGGCGCATTTCTTGACCGCCGCCTCCGAAGCGTCGCGCAGTTCCCAGGCGTCGATGTCCAGGTTCTCCTTGTCGATCACCCCCCGGAACGCCTTGGAGTCTTCCAGCCGCCCGGCCATATGAGTACATACCGCCCGCCAACCCGGCCGCGGCTTCGCGGATTCCTTCAAGTGGATCTTCCGCCCTTCGGCCACGGAATGGGCGACCGCCATGATCTGCGGAACCGTGAACACGCAGGTAGCGTTGGTCGAGATTCCCTTGGAAGCCAGGTGCTTGAACACGGGAATCCCCTGGGTGGAGCCTGGGATCTTGACCATGACGTTCGGTGACAGGCTGGCGAGCTGCTCGGCCATCTCCTTCATGAACGACTCGTTGCGCATCTGGTGCATGTCCACCTGGCCGGAGATATGGCCGTACTTGCCGCCGGAGGCCTCGAAGAGCGGCAGGAACTTCTG
>JAFGFV010000097.1 GCA_016930895.1 Spirochaetales bacterium
AGGTGGCCGAGCAGGTCGTCCGGGAGACCCGGCGCATCGCCCGGTGCTTCCGCCGCCCGGCGGACCTGGAGTGGGTCTGGGACGGCGGCCGCCTCTGGTGGGTGCAGCTGCGGGAGATCACCACGGTCGGCGAGCTGAACGTGTACTCCGACCACATCGCCCGGGAGATGCTGCCCGGTCAGGTCAAACCGCTGGTCTGGTCGATCAACATCCCCCTGGTCAACACCGCCTGGGTGCGGCTGTTCAGCGAGCTCATCGGGCCCAACGACATCGATCCCTTCGCCCTGGCCCGGCAGTTCGCCTACCGCACCTACTTCAACATGGGGGTGATCGGCCGGGTCTTCGAGGCCCTCGGCATGCCCGCCGACAGCCTGGAGCTGATGATGGGGGTCAAGGCCGAAGGCCCGGAGAAGCCCCGCATGATGCCTTCGATGCGGGCCATGCGCCACGCCGGGCGCATGCTGCGCTTCGCCTGGGACAAGCTGCGCTTCGACCGGCGCACCGAGCGCTTCCTGCCGCAGGCGCGGGCCTGGTACGAGGAGTTCCGCCGCCAGGACCTGGCGGCGCTGGACGAGAAGGGTTTGCTGGAGGCCGTCGACCGGCTCTTCCAGTACACCCTCGGCACCGCCTACGTCAACGTGGTGGCGCCCTTGCTGATGCTGTTCTACAACCGCCTCCTGCAGCGCAGGCTGGAGCGCCTCGGGCAGGACCTCGCCGCGATCGACCTGACCCGCGGCCTGGCGGCGCTGGCCGAGCTGGACCCCAACACCCATCTGGCCCGGCTGGCCGCCCTGGCGGAGGAACTGGAGCCGGAGTGCCGGCAGCGGCTGCTGGAGGGCGGCGCGGTCCGGGGCGAGGCGGCCGGAAAGCAGGCGGTCGGAGAGCAGGCGGAAGGCGCCGGGGCCGACATTTTCCGGCGCGAGTTCCAGGCCCTGCTCGAGCGCTTTGGCCACCTGAGCGACTCGGGGGTGGATTTCTCCTACGTGCCCTGGCGCGAAGACCCCCAGCGCGTCCTGGCCATGATCGCTGGCCACCACCCCGCCCAGCCGGGTCCGCCGGAGTCCCGGCCCGGCCTCGAGGAGCTCCCGCTTTCGCGGCAACAGCGCAGGCGCCTCGAGCCGCTGTACCACCGCGCCCGCCGGTTCCGCCTGCTCCGCGAGCAGATCAGCTCGCTGTACATCTACGGGTACGGCACCTTCCGCGACCTGTTTCTCGAGCTCGGCCGGCGCCTGGCGGGGGCGGGACGCTTGGGGGAGGCCGCAGAGATCTTCTACCTCTACCTGCCGGAAGTGCGCCGCGCCGTCGAGGACCCGGGTCATGAGATCGCTGCCCTGGCCTCAGCCCGACAGGCCGAGATGACCGCCTGCGCCGGGGCCCGCCTGCCGGGGATCATCTTCGGCGACGACCCGCCGGGCACCGATCACGAGGCCCGAGGGACGCTGCGGGGAGTCCCCACCTCCCGGGGCCGCTACCGCGGACCGGCGCGGGTCATCCGCGACACCACGCAGTTCCCACGCCTGCAGCGGGGAGACGTGCTGGTCATCCCCTTCTCGGACGTGGGCTGGACCCCGCTGTTCGCCCGGGCCGGGGCGGTGGTGGCCGAGTCGGGAGGCATCTTGTCGCACAGCTCCATCGTGGCGCGGGAGTACGGCATTCCCGCGGTGGTCTCGGTCCAGGGCGCCATGGACCTGGAAGACGGCGTGCCGGTGGAGGTGGATGGCTACACCGGCGAGGTCTTTGCCCACACAGAAGAGGGAGGACCGGCATGATCCTGCTGCGCTGGCCGATCCTGGCCGTGCTGGCCTTCGCGAGCGGTTACCTGTACGCGCTGAGCCTGGTCGTGCACCCGCTGCGCCAGGCGCGGGTCGTGTTTCTGGCCACGCTCTGCCTGAGCCTGCTGGTCGCCGCAGGGGCCGCGTGGTTCCGCGGCTGGTCCCTCGGAGTGGGGGCCGCCGCGGCCCTCGCAGCGTTCGTGGCCGGCTGGTGGGCCATGAGCCTGCGCTTCATGGCCACCCCGGACCCGCGCACCCCCCCCGAGCTGACGCGGCAGCCCGGAGACCCCGGCCTGGGTCATGCCGCCGTGGTCTACTTTACCCACGGTGAGCCGGAAACCTACGACCCCATCGGCTGGGTCAACCAGTTCCGGGAGTTCGACGAGCAGAAGATCCCCTTCGTCCCCCTGCCGGTCCGGCCGATCTTTGCCCACCGCCTGCGCCAGGGCTACCTGCGCATCGGCCGGAGCAACCACCGCTCCATCCACCAGCAGATGATCCGGGCCCTGGAGCGCCGCTACCGGGAACAGGGCGACACGAGCACGCGCTTCTACCTGTCCTTCCTCGACGACGCGCCCACCCCCAAGGGAGCGGCCGTCACGGCCCTGAACGACGGGGCCAGCCGCCTGGTGGTGAGCGAGGTGTTCCTGACGGTCTCCAACCACACCGCCGAAGGCGAGGAGCAGGTCCGGCAGCTTGCGATCGAAGAGCGTTTCGGGGTGCCGGTGCGCTTTTCCGGCCCGCTGTATGATTCCGAGACCTTGAAGCGGATGTTCGTCGCCCGGGCCAACGCCAACCTCGGCGGGCTGGACAAGTCCCGGGTCGGGATCCTGCTGGTCGGCCACGGCCAGCCCGAGCAGTGGGACCGCCAGTGGCCCACGGAGACCGCCCAGGAGCTCGACTTCCGCAACGGAGTGGTCGACGCCCTGGCGGCCGACGGTTTCCGGCGCGAGAACGTGAGCCTGGCCTGGATGGAGTTCAAAGAGCCCCGCCCGGCCCCGAAGGTCGAGGAGTTCGCAGCCAACGGGGTGCGGCGGCTGCTGTATTTCTCCGCGGCTATCAGCGCCGACGCAATGCACAGCCAGTACGACGTGCCGCGGCTGGTGGCCAAGGCCCGGGTGCCGCCCGGGTTCGAGCTCGTGAACCTCGGGGCCTGGAACGACGACCCGATCGTGATCCAGGCCATCAAGGAGAAGATCGACCCACTGCTGGAAGGGAGGCGGGGGCCTTGATCCGCCTGCCAGTGCTGCTGCGCATCGCCCTGCGCAACCTGCGGGAGCACAAGGCCAAGACCCGCATCATCGGCCTGCTGATCACCCTCGGCATCGCCGTGCTGGTGAGCGGAAACTCGCTGATCGGGACCGCGGCCGCGGGGATCCGCCGCACCTTCATCGACAACTACACGGGGGACCTGGTGATCACCGGACGCACGGACAAGGAGGTGTCGCTGTTCGGGGTGCACGGCAACATGATGACCGAGGTGGTCCCCACCCTGCCCGACTACCGGCGCATCCGCGAGCGCGTGGCGCAGCTGGACCCCGAGGCGCAGAGCACCCCGCAGATCACCGGCTACGCCCTGATCAACCACGAGGATCGCGACCCGCTGTTCGCCATGCTCTTCGGCATCGAGCCGGAGGGCTACCGCGAACTGTTCGACAGCATCGTCATCCGCGAAGGCGCCTACCTCCAGGAAGGGCGGGAGGGCATTCTCCTCAGCAGCGGCCGGATCCAGGAGATCCAGGCGGCTCAGGGCGTGCGACTGCGGATCGGGGACCCGGTGCTGCTGTCGGGCTTCGGGGCCCAGGGGTTTCGCCTGCGCGAGGTGCCCCTGCGGGGGATCTTCGAGTTTACCCAGCGCTCCGAGTACCTGAGCCAGCTGGGCTTTGTCGACGCCCAGTCGCTGCGCTCGCTCCTGGGCATGACCGTAGGCACCGCCGAAGAGATCCCCATCGGCGAGGAGGAAACCAGCCTGCTCCAGGCTGACAGCCCGGACAGCCTGTTCGAGGACCCCGTGGTCCGCCAGGCCCCCGAAGCGGGGGCCGCGGAGGCCGCCGGCGGAAACGACGGGCAGTGGCTGCGGCTGCTGCAGGAGGACCCTGCGGCCGCGGCGAGCCAGGCCGGGGCGCCGCCGGGGAGCGGCCCCGAGAGTACGGTCTGGCACTTCCTGCTCGTCAAAGCCGGCGGACCGCGGCGGGCGGAGCGGCTGGCCGGCGAGCTCAACCGCTGGTTCGAGCAGGAGGGCCTGGCGGCCCGGGCCATCGACTGGAAGCGCGCCTCGGCCGGCTTCGGCCTGACCGCGGACATCCTGCGGCTGGTCTTCTCCGGGGCCATCCTGATCGTGGCCGTCGTGGCCATGCTGATCATCATGAACACGCTGGTCGTCTCGGTGGTGGAGCGCACCGCGGAGATCGGCACCATGCGGGCGCTGGGCGCCCAGAAGGGGTTCGTTCGCGGGATGCTCCTGGCCGAGACCCTGACCGTGACCGCGATCTTCGGCGCCGCGGGCATCGCCCTGGGCGTGCTGATCCTCGGGGTGCTCAACGCCTTGCGCATTCCGGCTACCAACATGTTCCTGAATGCCCTGTTCGGGGGCCCGGTCCTCCGGGCCCGTCTGGCGCCAGCGTCCATCCTGGCCGCCCTCGGTGTCATCGCCGCCATGGGCGTGCTGGCGCACCTGTACCCGGTCTGGATCGCCCTGAGGATCCAGCCGCTGCGCGCCATTCAGAGCGAGTGAGGGCGGCCGAGATGAACCTGGCGCGCGTGGCCTTCCGCAACCTGAACAGGCAGAAAAAGAGAAGCTTCCTGCTCGGCGGGGCGATCGCCTTTGGGGTCGTGATCATCACGGTGATCAACGGCCTGACCGGAGGATTCATCGGCAACGCCAGTGACAACTTCTCCCACCTGCTGGCCGGGCACATCTTCGTGGAAGGGCGCGAGAAGATGCCGTCGGGGCGGGTGGTGTCGGTGATCCGCGACGACCGGGCCCTCGTGGCCGCCCTGGAAGGTTCGAGCCTGGCCTACGAGCACCTGATGCGCCGCGCGAGCTTTACCGGCACCCTGATCTTCGAGGGGGTGAGCCTGACCCTGCGGGTGGACGGAGTGGACTGGCCGCGGGAATCCTACCTGCGCGAGCGCCTCACCCTGCGCAAGGGGAGCTGGGAAGCGGTGGCGGACCCCCGGACGGTGGTGCTGAGCGAGGAGATCGCCAGGCAGCTCGGCGCGGAGGTGGGCGACAGCCTGCTGGTCAGCCTGCGCACCGTGACCGGCCAGCAGAACGCGGGGGAGCTGCGCCTCGGGGCGGTGTACTACGACCCCGGCCTGCTCAGCACGGTTTCCGCCTACGCCTCGCTGGAGGCGGTCAGCGAGCTGCTGGGCCTGGCGCCGGGAGAGTACATGACCCTCGGCATCCTGCTGCCCGACATCCGGTCCATGGAGCGCGACGTGGCCCGGTATCGGGAGGCGCTGAGGCAGGCCGGCGTGCCGCTCCTACCCCGGCAGACCCTGGACCTGATGGGCTTCGGGTTCTTCGGCAGCCGGGCCCCCGAGCTGGACTGGCAGGGCACCCGCTTCCAGGTGTCCACCCTCAACGACACCCTGGGGCAGCTCAACCAGATCGTGAGCATCCTGAACGTCATCGGGCTGGTGATCCTGCTGGTCCTGTTCTTCATCATCATGGTCGGCATCACCAACACCTACCGCATGATCA
>JAFGFV010000558.1 GCA_016930895.1 Spirochaetales bacterium
AGCAGCAGCGGCTGTGCATCGCCCGCACCATCGCCGTCGAGCCGGAGATCATCCTGATGGACGAGCCGGCTTCGGCGCTCGACCCGATCGCCACCATGAAGATCGAGGAGCTCATGCGGGAGCTCGCCGAACGCTACACGATCCTGATCGTGACCCACAACATGCAGCAGGCTTCAAGGGTGTCGGACTACACCGCCTTCTTCATGGTCGACGAGAACCGCTCCGGGTACCTGGTGGAGTTCGGCCCGACCCAGAGAATCTTCGTCCAACCGCAGAACAAACAGACCGAGGACTACATCTCCGGCCGCTTCGGCTAGAGCCGATTCGCCTGAGGCTGAGGGGTAGGGGAGGGGAAGTGCATGCCAGCTCGGGAACACTATCGGCAGTGCCTGCAGGAGATGTATTTCAACGTTCTCAAGCTCGGGACGCAGGTCGAAGCAGCGGTCCGCGAGGCTCTCACGGGCTTCCTGGCCCAGGACGTGTCCGTGGCGGAGAAGATCCTGGCCGGAGACGAGGACATCAACGAGCTGCAGCTGAGTATCGAAGATCAGTGCGTCGCGCTCATTGCCCGCGAGCAGCCGGTCGCCCGGGACCTGCGGGAGATCATGACCTCCATCAAGGTGGCCTCCAACCTGGAGCGCATCGGTGACCACGCGGTTCACCTGGCCAAGGCCACGAAGCGGCTGGCCGGCACCCCATACCACGGAACGGTAGCCACCATCCGTGAAATGGGGGAGCAGGGCGCCGCCATGGTCCACGCCGCCCTGGATGCCTTCATGTCCCAGGACGGCGGCAAGGCCCGGGAAGTGGCCGCCCTGGACGACGGGATCGACGCCATGCACGACGCCCTGATCGAGGAGCTCCTGCGCACCATGCACGAAAGCGACGAGCAGGTCGAGATGGCCACATCGCTTCTGTTCGTGAGCCGTTTTCTCGAGCGTCTGGGCGATCACGTGGTCAACATCTGCGAGTGGATCGTCTACGGGGCCGAAGGCACCCACGTCGAGCTCAACGGCTGAGCCACCGGCGCCGTCGGACGAGCGCGCTACACGCGAGGGGCCTCGGCGGCGATCTCCTCTTCGGCCAGGCGGTACCCGACTCCCCGCACGGTCTCGATGAACCGGCCATGGACCCCGAGTTTCTTGCGCAAGCCGAAGATGGCTACGTCCACGGCACGGTCCGTGACGTGGTAGTCGCTTCCCCGAATCGATTCCACGATCTGGTAGCGGTGGAACACCTGTCCCGGCCGCCGTGCCAGGGTGTACAGGATCTGGAACTCTGTCGGAGTCATATCGAGGCGAGTGCCGGCGGCTTCGACCTTGTGCTTGCGGGGATCAATGGTCAGGTCATGAATCCGGATGGGCTGCCCGTCCTGTCCGTCCGGGCGGGAACCCTGGGCCTTGCGCCGCAGGACCGCCTTGATCCTGGCAGTGAGAACCTTCGGGCTGAACGGCTTGGTCAGGTAGTCGTCGGCCCCGCTTTCGAGCCCGGCGACGACGTCCCTCTCTTCCCCCTTGGCCGTGACGATCACGATGGGGATGTCCCGGGTTCCTGCCTCCTGTTTGAGGAGCCGGCATGCCTCCAGGCCCTGGATGCCGGGAAGCATCAGGTCCAGGATGATGAGTGCCGGCGGCTCCAGGGCCGCGGAGAGCAGCAGTTTCTCGCCGCTGCTGTAGCAGATGGCTTGGTAGCCTTCCCGCAGCAGGGTATGGCGGATCAGCTCGAGGATGTTCTCGTCGTCCTCCACCACCATGATTCGCCGTTTGTTCATGCGCTGCGGGCCTCCTTCAGGTGAGCAGTCGAATTCTGGAGAACACGTACGCCAGGGGGGCCTTCTTCAGGCAGACCCGGTAGTAGTCGCTTCCGTCCAGGCGTCTGGGGATGCTGCCGTTGTACTGGAAGTACTTCAGGCTGCGGCGGCTGTCGAACCAGTGCACCAGGGCGATCCGCCCTTCCGAGATCTCCACCCCGGTGATGCCCCGCTTGCCGATCGCGCAGCCGGAGTTGAACACGCAGGGGACGAGCAGGCGGGAGTTGTAGAGACTGCCCCGGGTCGCCTGTCGCCGGCTCCTCGCCACGTGGACGTCGATCTCCTGCTTGTACCGTCGGATCTTGGCCTCCAGGAGCACCCGCTCCGGAATCGGCAGGGTCGGGTACCGGCGGCAGAGGCGCTCGATCCTGTAGCGCAGCGAATCGACCTTGGAAAGGGACTCGAACAGAGGCCGGTGGGTGTGGCCGATCAGGGAGATGAGCTTGTGCTTGGCGGAGAACGCGCAGACCCGGCGCTCCGTCTGGAAGCGGATCTGGCGGTCCTCCGAGATCGACACGTTGCGAATCCCTAGAGGCTGAAGAACGTACCTCAGGCCCAGGGCCAGGAAGCGGTTCAAATGCCGCAGGAGGAGCGAGGCCTGGTGACCGTGGAAGACCAGGATGGAGTCCTCGCCGTACTGCAGCCGCAGGGCCGGGTAGGTGAACGGAACCCGGGCCCGCAGGGCCCCGGCCAGGGCCATGGTCCGGAAGGGGAAGTCGTCATGATTGCCCACGGTCTTGTACAATCGCCCCCGGGCCGCGAACTCCCCGAACAGGCGGTACAGGTCCTCCCAGCGCTCCAGGATCCGCCGGTAGGAGTACTTGTGGAGCTCCTCGATGTCTCCGTTCAAGACGAGGGTGTAGCCGCGGGGAAGGTAGTGATGCCGCAGGAGAAAGGAGAAGAAGCCGGCGTTGTTCCGGAAGTCGTCGCCCCTGCCGCCGTCGCCCATGTGCAGGTCGCTGAACACCACGATCCGGCTCCGGTCGGTGATCCGGACCGCCGGCGCGTCCCGCAGGAGCGCGGCCAT
>JAFGFV010000098.1 GCA_016930895.1 Spirochaetales bacterium
CACCCGACGGGCCTCCTCGCGCATGTGGCCGGTCTTGTTGTAGCGGTCCTCCAGCAGGGCCGTGCACATGAGCCCGATCTTGAAGGGTTGGGCGGTGATGGGCATGGGATACCTCCTGAGTCCTCCCGACAGGCAGGCGCGTCCTGACGGGCCTGACGGGCATACTGGTTTGGCCGGCGCCCCGGCAGAGTGCGGGAAGCGCGGATACCGCGCCCATGATAGCCGGTTCCGAGGCGGTTGACCACCTCTATCGCGTTGCCAGTGCTGTAACCGACTCCAAGCCCGCCTCGAGAAACTGTTCGAACGTTATTCCGATGATTGCCTCGGTTTCGAACTCGCTTGCGCTGACCACGATCAGCCGCGCGCCGCGGAACACCCGTGGGAACCAGGAGAACTCGACGGGGGAACTGCGACCTCGCTTGACCTCGACGAACAGCCTTGGGGAGACAACGTAATCCAGGCCGTGTTCTTTGCCCTGCCAGTACGGGAGGGACTCGGGGACCTGGGTCCCGTCGATGCTCCGCCTCCGCCACAGCTCCTGAGCCACCAGCCATTCGAGCCATTTCCCCTGAGCCTGTTCGGGTAGCTTTCCGAACGAGTGGGCGCTCCGCAGCCTGTCAGGGCTCGAGGCTGCGGCGGCCAGGAGGTTGATGAAATGGAACTTCGCGGGCCTTCGGGACACTGTGACTCTCCGGGATTCGTCCCACGCCGGCCCCGTTCCGAGGCACATCAGGTCCGAGAGCAGCTCGACGTAGCCAGCTGCTACCGTGTTGTTCGCCAGGCCTGCCTCGCGGGCGAGCTTGGCCTGCCCCACGGGACAGCCGCCAAAGCGGTGAAGTGTTTCCAACACCGACAGCAGCGACGAGCGGTTGCGTCCGGAAGCGGCACAGTCGCCGAGAATCCAATCCCGCGTTGTCTCATGAACATACTCGGGAACCGAGCCAACCCGGACGATCTCGGCGCAGGCCACCGGGGAACCCCCCGTCACCAGGTACGTCAAAACCAAATCTGCCGCAACGGCCCCGGCGCAGGTCCAACGCCTTGGAACCCGTGGTCACCACCAGTATCTTTCTCAACAACCCCTCATCTGCGAGCCTCTTCAGGGCGCGCTCCCAGCCCGGAACCGCGGTGATCTCGTCGACGAACAACCGGCGGACACCGGCGCTCGGCCGATAGGGCGGAAGAAGCCCAGCGACCTGAGCATAGAGCCCTTCCGCATCCGGGATCGCGTCGCCGTTCAGATAGAAGGCAGTGCCGGGCCCCAAGCCGGCGACTGCCGTCCGGACCTGCTGTTCGAGCCCGAACTCGAAATCAAACACGTACGCAAGCGTGGCAAGTTCCTCCAGATGGGGGAAGAGCCCCTGCGTTTCGAGCGCGCCGAGCGACAGAGCTTCGTTGACCTGATTAACGTTCATAACGTCAGGAGGTCAAACGTCCCGAAGGTTAGCAACTGCAATCACACCAAGTCCGTGGGGCCCGGTTCCGGCCGCAGTAGCCGGCCGTCGCCCGGGATCAACAGGAGAAGAATCCTGCAAGAAGCTCTTCTCTTGACGTGCGGTCACGTCGGGCTATGATTGGCGTACCGCGAGGAGGCGCAAGCATGTCCGCATCGGATGCATCCGAGTTCACCTACGGGCTGTCCAAGTGGGCCCCGCTGCAGGACAAGGTGGCCTGCGAGCGGGTCCGTTCGATATCGAGGGCCGAGCTGGCCAGGCATCCCAACCCCAAACTGTCCATCGAGATCGTCAAGGACGAGGAGTTCGCCTTCCGGCGGATCATGGACATCTTCGGCAGGATCAAGCAGGCCTCCGAGGAGGGCCGGCGCCTGGTCCTGATCCTGCCCCAACCCCATCCGCAGTACGCCAAGGTCGCCTGGCTGATCAACAGGTTCCGGGTGGATTGCCGAAACCTCCACACCTTCAACATGGACGAGTGGGCCGACGAGGACGGGAACACCGCCCCGGAGAGCTGGCCGCGGGGCTTCATGTTCGCCATGAAGCGCAACTTCTATGGCAACCTCGACCCGAAGCTCCGTCCCCCGGAGAGCCAGATCCAGGGTCCGACCCGCAGGAACCTCAAGGACTACGGGAAGATGATCGCGGAGCTCGGCGGAGCGGACGTGTGCTACGGCGGGATCGGCTGGAGCGGCCACGTGGCCTTCATCGAGCCGGGCGCCCCGGAGTTCGCCGGCAGCCTGGAGGAGTTCAAGTCCATGGGCCCCCGGGTCGTGACCCTCGGCCCCTTCTCGATCGCCCAGTGCTCGCTCGACCCGGACTTCGGCATGAGCGGCGACTGGTCCTGGATCCCGCCCAAGGGGGTCACCATCGGCCCCGCGGAGATCCTGGGTGCCCGGCTGCGCAGCTCCTGGAATCCATTCACCATCGGGAACACCCCGGTGTCCTGGCAGCGCTTTTCCGTGCGCCTGGCCCTGCACGGGCCGGTTACCCCGAGCGTACCGGCCTCGATCCTTCAGCTCGGGCCCACGGAGGCGCACATCTCGGAAACCGTCGCCATGGACATCGAGGAGCACCGGGAGTTGTCCTGGTACTGAACGGCGGGATTGGGCGGTTATCCCCGGTTGCGCTTCGGTCGGCTGACCCCGTTGTTGTGCCGGCAGCGCAGGCAGGTGCGCCCTCCTTAGAACTCGTTGAACACCTTGACGACCCGGCCTTCCTTGATCGAGGTCCAGGCGGCGTCGCCGGCGGACACGGTCTTGGCCCCGTCCACCACGCTGGGGGAGGGCTCGCGGTCGCCCTCCAGGCACTCCTCCATGTGCTTGCAGTAGCGCATCATGGTCTTGGTGTGCCCGTATACGTCGATCCCGTGCTCGGCGGGGAAGGTCATGGTCGCGGTGGGGCGGTACTCCACCTTGTCCCACACCACCTTGACCTGTCCCCCCAGGTTGTCCGAAAAGGTGCTCTGCACGTTCATCTTGCTGCCGTACAGGGAGAGCTTCATCATCGGCTCCGGGGGCTCGATGACCCCGTAGATCCCGAGGATGCGCCCGATGACCCCGCTCTTGAACTTGACGTTCAGGCAGAAGTTGTCCATGAGTCCGTACTCCGGGGTCAGGCCGCCGCGGTTTCCGTAGGCGTGCAGCTCCTCGATGTCCCCCAGAAACCAGCGCAGTACGTCCACGGGGTGGCATACCCCCCCAAACATGAAGTCCTGCGGTGCCTTCAGGCGCCAGGGGGTCAGGGGAAAGATCGGGCGGACGTCGTGCACGTAGTGAGCTTCGGCGAACAGGATGTCGCCGATCTCCCCGTCCTCCTGGAAGCGCTTGGCCGCGGTCATCTGCGGGTCGTAGCGCATGGTCTGGCCCACCAGGAACTTGAGCCCGCTCTTGTGCACCAGCTCCACCAGCTCCTTGGCGTCCTCCAGGTTGTTGGTCATGGGCTTGGTGCAGATCACGTGCTTGCCCGCCTGCAGGGCCGCCTTGGCATGCTCGTAGTGCAGGTGATCCGGGCTGTAGACCGCCACCACGTCGATGTCCTTGCGCTGCACCAGCTCACGGTAGTCGGTGGTGTGAAAGCCGATCTTCCACTGTTCCGCCAGGGCTTTGACCTTGGCCGCCGTGGGGCTGCACACGGCCCTGACCTCCATGCGGTGCTCCGCGCTCGCGTTCAAAGCGAACATCCCTGAGCCCATGCCCAGGCCGATGACTCCTACCCCGATGTCCTTCTTCATGGCTCTCTCCTCCCTCCTGGTCTGTGCGGCGGGCCCGTCGGTTTGCCGGCTGTCCGCCTACTTGCGGCGCATCCGCCCTAGATTGCTGAAGATCACCGCCACCGAGATGATGATCCCGATCGCCACCTCCTGGTAGTAGGCGCTGATATTGAGCAGGTTGAGCACGTTGGAGATCAGTCCCATCAGGATCACCCCGAGAAAGGTACCCAGGGCGTTGCCTTTGCCTCCCGACAGAGGGACTCCGCCAATGACCACCGCGGCGATCGCCCGCAGCTCCATGCCCGAGCCGGTCGAGGGCAGGGCCGAGCCCAGCCGCGAGAGCAGCACGATCGAGCCGATCCCCACCAGCACGCCGTTCAGACCGTAGACGATGATCTTGGTCAGGTCCGCGTTGACGCCGGATAGGTACGCTGCCTCCTCGTTGCCCCCGACGGCGTAGACCCTGCGGCCCAGCTTCGTGAAGCGCAGGAGCGCCCAGAGGAAGAGGAAAACCCCCAGGCACACCAGGATCGGATTGGGGATGGCGCCGAAAGAGACTCCCCTGCCCAGGACCGCGAACTTGCCCGCCAGCGACTTGGTGATGCCTCCTGTGGTGATCAGCGAAATGCCGTGATAGGTGCTCAGCATGGCCAGAGTGATGATGAACGAAGGGGTACGGGTCTTGGCGATGATCAGGCCGTTGAACAGCCCGCATACCACGCACACGAAGAAGCCGATCACCATGGCCGGCGCGATGGCCATTCCGTCCACCACCAGGAGCGCCGAGGTGGTCGTGGCCAGGCCGATCATCGAGCCGACGGAGATGTCGAAATTGCCGCTGATCATGACCAGGGTGGCTCCGGCGGCGACGATGGCAGTGACGGCGTTCTGGTTGAGAACGTTCAGGATGTTGCGAACCGTGAAGAAACGGGGGTTGAAGATCGTGGCAATCGTGCCCATGACCACGATCAGCAGGATCAGGAAGAACATCTGGTTCGACACCAGCCGTTTCAGCAGTTCACGGCCTCTTGCAGCTTGCTCCGCCATGGCGTTAGTGGACTCCTATTGAATGTGAGAGCACCGACTCCTCGGAAATCTCGCCCTTGGACAGCACCGCGGTCAATCCCCCGTCACGCATGACCCCGATCCTGTCGCTCATGGCCGTCAGCTCCGGCATATCGGAGCTGACCATGATGATGATCTTGTTCTGCCGGGCCAGGTCGGTCATCAACCGGTAGATCTCTTCCTTGGCCCCGATATCGATTCCCCGGGTCGGCTCGTCGAAGAGAAAGACGTCCGCGTTGGTGAGAAGCCACTTGGCCAGCACGACCTTCTGCTGGTTGCCGCCGCTCAGGTTGCGGACTTCCTGCTCGATGGAGGGGGTCATGACCCGCAGCTGGCGGACCAGGGCCCTGATCTCGCGCTCCTCGGCCTTGAGGTCGAGGAGCACCCCGGGGGTGGCGTTGAGCTTGGCGCTGGCGATGTTCTCTTTGACCGAGCGCACGAGGATCAGACCCGTCTTCTGCCGGTCCTCCGTGATCAGACAGATGCCCCGGCGGATCGCCTGCAGGGGTGTTTCGGGGGTGATGTCCCTGCCGTCGTAGACGAGCCTCCCGGAATCCCTGCGGTCCAGGCCAAAGAGCATTCGCACCAGCTCCGTCCTTCCCGAACCGACCATGCCGCCGATTCCGAAGATCTCGCCGCTTTCCACCCGGAAGCTCACGTTGCGGACCACCCGCCCCCGGGAGTAGTCCCGGATTTCGAGGACGTGCCTCTCCGGCCCCGCTGGCTGCACCTCCTCCCGGGTGTAGAACAGGTCCGCCGATCGCCCCACCATCTCCCGAATCAGCTCACCCTGGTCGATCAGGCCGCCGTGGGTGCTCACCTTGCGGCCGTCCTTGAGCACCGTGATCCGGTCCCCGATCTCGAAGACTTCTTCCAGGTGATGGGAGATGTAGATGATGCCGACCTCTTTGCGGACGATTTCCCGGAGAAGCTCCAGGAGCATCTGGGTCTCCCGGCCGCTGAGGGAGGCGGTAGGCTCGTCGAGGATCAGGATGCGGGCGTCCTTGGAGAGGGCCTTCACGATTCCGACGATCTGCCGCTCCGCCGTGGAGAGGGTCTCCACCACCGCCCGGGGATCGATAGTGATGTTCAGGGAGTCCAGCAGGGCCGACGCGTCGCGGATGGTGGCCCGCTTGTCGAACTGTCGCAGGCGCCCGACCCGCTCGTGGCCGAGGTAGATGTTCTCCGCCACGGACAGGGTCCCGACCAGGATGCTCTCCTGGTACACGGTCTGGATCCCGAGCTCGATGGCCAGGTGGGGGGTCAGGGTTACGTGTTCCTGGCCGAAGATCCGGATGGTCCCGCTGTCCGGGCTGATGGCCCCCGAGAGGATCTTGATGAAGGTGCTCTTGCCGGCACCATTCTCGCCGACCAGGCAGTGGATCTCGCCTGCGTGCAGATCGTAGTCCACTCCCTGGAGGGCCTGTACTCCGGGGAAACTCTTGGAGAGATTGGTGATCTCGAGAATCGCAGTCATCTGACGGTGAGCAGGAAAACCGCAGGCGGGCCGCAACCCGCGGCCCGCCTGCGAACGTCGAACCCTGCTCGAGTTAGAACTTGTCGAACATGTCGACGACGAGCTGGTAGGCGTTGTCGTCGACTTCCCAGGAAACCGCTTCCCCGATGTTGCTCTGGTCGATCGGCAGCATCGGGATCATGACCTGCCTGGGCACCGTCTCGCCGTTCACGTGCCGGTAGAGGGCTTCGAAGCAGACCAGGCCTTCCACCCCGGGAGAGGTGGAGATCGTGGCGGCGAGGTCGCCCTTGCGGATCGCCTCCAGGCCTTCCGGAGAGCCATTGTTGCTGATGACCTTGATGGGATTGTTGAGCTTGCCGGCGTCCTTGAGAACCTGGAGAACCCCCATGGCCATGTCCTCGTTGCCCACATGCACGACCGTGAACTCCTCGCCGGACTGCAGCATGTTCTGCATGATGTTCATGGCTTTCTCCCGGTTGTAGTCGGCCGGGTGGATCCCTACGAGCTCGTTCTTGCCGAGCTCCTTCATGGTCTCCTGGAACGCCGCCAGGTACAGATCGACCGGACCCTGCCCGATCAGACCGGTGATCTCCAGCACGCGCTCTCCGGGCCACAGCTCGGCGATCTTCTCGGCAATGAGAACGCCCAGATTGGACCAGTCGAACTCGATGTCACAGACGATTTCGCCGGGCCCCGGGGCCAGGGCGCTCATCTCGATCGTCAACGGGATTCCCGCGGCGTTGCATTTCTGGGCCGCGATCTGGGCTCCGTCGGGGTTGAAGCTGAACAGGTTGATCCCATCCACGCCCTGAGTGATCAGGTCGTCGATGTTGGCCAGCTCCTTTTCCTGGTCGTAGTCGGAGTTCACCACCACGGCCTTCACGTTGTTCTTCTCCGCGGCGAACACGAAGCCGTCCTTCGCGTAGCCGTACCATGGATCCGGACCGGGCATTATGTAGCCGAAAGTCAGCTGGCCTTCCTCCTGTTCGCCCCTGGCGAACGCTGGCGTGAGAGCCAGCAGGACCAACCCGGCGACGAGCAGCGCGGAAACGACGCGTTTGCGCATAACGGTACCTCCTTACGGAAACGTGTTTGTGGACGGTAGGATCCTCTGTCCTGCCGGTTCCTTTATACCATAATGATCGAAGTTGTCAAATTGTTTTTGAATTGAAACCCCCGTGGCCGTAGATGCATCATGGCGATCAGGGCTGACCGCTGTTCTGGAGGGTCCGGTCGCAGGCTCTGGAAGGCGCCAACCTCCCGGAATTGACGCGAGCCTGTTCACGCCCCGGCGCCCGGAGGGGCGGAGAGAATCCCCCGGATCTCCCCCTCCAGGGTTCGCGGGGAGAAGGGCTTCTGCAGCAGCCGTACCCCCGCCCGCAGCAGGCCCTGAGGGGCCAGGGACTCCTCCGCGTAGCCCGAGATGTACAACACCTGCAGGGAGGGGTTCTCCCGGACCAGGGCAGAGGCCAGCTCCGCGCCGCCTACGCCGGGCATGACCACGTCCGTGACCAGGAGGTCGAAGTCGCTGCCCCGCCCGCGGTACCGCTCCAGGGCCGCGCGCCCGTCGCCGGCTTCCGTGACCTGGTAGCCGCAGCGCACCAGGTAGTCGCAGAGCATCCGCCGCAGGCTGCCCTCGTCCTCGACGAACAGGATGCGCCCGCGCCCCTGCGGCGTGGGAGAGGCTATCACCTCCGCGTCCGGGGTCGAAGAGCCGGGCTCCTCGCGCACCCGCGGCAAGTAGACGCTGAAGCTGCTCCCTTCGCCGGGCCGGGAGCGCACGTCCACGTAGCCCGCGCTCTGCTTGACCAGGCCGTACACCGTGGAAAGCCCGAGCCCCGTGCCCTTGCCCCGCTCCTTGGTGGTAAAGAACGGCTCGAAGATCTTGTCCAGGAGGGCCGCAGGGATGCCGTGCCCGTTGTCCTCCACCCCGATCCGCACGTACTCCGCCTCGGGGATCTCCAACCCCCGCCCCGGCAGGATTTCCGAACGGTCCACCGGTGCCGTGACGATGCGCAGCTGCCCGCCGTTCTCCATGGCGTCCACCGCGTTGACGACCAGGTTCAGAATGATCTGCTCCACCTGCCCGGGGTCAGCCTTGATGTTGCCCGCCTGCGGGGCCAGGTCGTAGCCCAGCGCGATGTTCTCCGGGATCAACGGCCGCAGCAGCCGCTGCATGTTCAGCAACAGCTCGTTGGTGTCCAGCACCCGGGGATTGTGGACCTGCTTGCGGCTAAAGGCCAGCAGCTGGCCCGTCAAGGCCGCTGCACGCTTGGCCGCCCGCTGGATCTCTCCGACCTGCTCCCGTTGCGGGTCGTGCAGCGGCTCGGATTCGAGGAGCAGCTCGCTGTATCCCAGGATGCTCGTGAGCAGGTTGTTGAAGTCGTGGGCCATGCCTCCCGCCAGGCGCCCGATGGACTCCATCTTCTGGGCGTGCTGCAGCTGCTCCTCCAGGTGCCGGCGATCCGTGACATCGAGGATGATGCCCTGAACGTAGGCTGGGCGTCCGGATTCGTCCACCACGTTCTGGAGGAACTCGTGGATCCAGCGCAGCGCGGAGTCCTTGCGTACGATCCGGTACTCCCGCTCGAGGGAGAAGCGGGGGACGAACCGCAGCCGGGGGTCGTCCACGACCAGCTCCCGGTCCTCCGGATGGGCGAAGCTCGGCAGGTTCCAGGCATCTCCGCCGATCTCCTCGGGCGTGTAGCCCGTGATCTCCTGGACGGCCCCGTGCACGAAGATCGGCACCTGCTCGAGGGTCCGCCGGTAGACGATGCCGCGGAAGCTCTCCAGGAAACCGCGGTAGCGCTCTTCGCTTTCCCGCAGCGCTTGGCCGGCGCGCTCCCGCTCCGTGACGTCCCGGCCGATGCACACCGTTCCCGCCAGATGTCCGCCGGGGCCGCGCAGGGGGGCGCTGGAGATGCTGAGCACGCGCCGATGGCGCCCCTCGCCGCAGGCCACCTCGTGGTCCTTGAGAGGGCCTGCCTGCATCGAGCGTATCAGCGAAGGGGCATCCGGGATCCTTGCGCAGGTGGTCTCCATGGGCCGGCCCAGGACCTCGCGATCCTCCAGCCCGAAGAGGGCACAGAAGGCAGGATTGGCAAAGCGCACCACGCCCCCTGCATCGAACAGCACCAGGCCGTCGGACATAGTGGCGATGATGCTGTCAGCAGCGTACGAGGGGCTGATCGGCGCCAGGCCGGTCTTGGAGACGTTTCGGAACAGCACGAGGAGGAACACGTAGAACGGCAGGTAGCCGAAGGGGTAGAGGGGCACCCCGAACTTGGGCAGGAAATCGACCATGCCCAGCCCCGCGATCAGATAGGCAGCCAAAATGACCCGGCCGCGGCGGTACTGCTCGCTGCCAGGGTCGGCGACCCCTCGCTGCTCTCTTCGACCGTGGAGAAACGCGACGGCCACGGTCCCCACGAAATAAGCGATAAACGGGACGCTCAGCCAGCCGTAGCGCACGTAGTACCCCCACCAGAACAGGGTCGTGCCTGCGAGGAGGCGCTCCGTGCCGACCGCCAGGCTGGAGAACACGCCGGAGACGACCCACGCCACCCATACCAGCCGCCCCTCTCGCCGCCGTGCCGGCGGGAAGGCTTCGGTCATGAAGTGAAGGGCGGCGGCGGGGATGAAGGGCACGCCGAGGTAAGCGATGCGGGCGTACACCAGGGCGACCTCGGGACGGGCGCTGCTGTACATCATGGTGAAGGCGAGGAACCAGATGCTCAGGCAGGCGGACAGCAGCATGAACAGCACGCTCACCGGGTTGCGGCCGCGGCGCAGGACGATGACCCCGAGCACGAGGCAGGATACGGCCACGGCGAAGGGGGGGAGGCAGAAGGGGTTGAACAGGTAGCTGTCCGTCTCCAGGAGCAGACTTCCGATCTGCGGGTGTGTCGTCATTGCCGTCGATTATACACCGCACTCCGCAAAGCCGCGATCGGGCACTGCCGGTTTTCTCGTCAGGTGCCTGCCTCCGCGGAGATGCGGAGTTGGGGTCTCTATTCCAGGATCACCAGCCTGGGCAGCTCGAACTCCACCTCGCGGTAGACCCCGTCGGCCTTGGCTTCCAGCTCCTGCAGCTTCGCGGCCATGTGATCGAGCATCCCGGCCACCAGAGCCTCGCCCAGCTCCCGGGACGCCCGCTCGGGGTAGCCCATGACCCCTACCCGGATGTCCGGACGCTCGGTCATGCGAGGAACCACCAGGGGGTCGTCCACGATCTTCTCGGCGCGCTGATAGCTGTCCGGGTGGGCGGTCAGGCGTTTCATGAGCTCCGGGGAGTCGGTCGCCAGCTCCTCCATGCGCACCAGCTCCGGGGCCAGGGCCAGCATCAGGGAGGTCTCCAGCCAGCCGGCATGCCAGTCCCCCTCGGAAAAGGCCTTTTTCCAGCCGGTCGCCTCGGGGCCGAACTTCCAGGCCGGGAACAGGCAGATCATGGCCTGCCCGAAGGCCGGGTTGCCGCGCAGGAGGCCCTTGAGGGCCTCCTCCAGGGCGATCAGGTTCTCGCTGCCCCCGTGCCCGAGCACCAGGTAGAAGTTCCGGAAGCCCTGGGCGGCCAGGGAGCAGAGGGTGTCGCTCACCAAGAGCGACATGACCGCCGGGGAGATGTTGATCGTACCCGGCAGGCTTCCGCCGGAGAAGGAGGCGGCGATGGTGGGGGCCACCAGGACCCCGGTGCGTTCCCCGAGCTTCCGGCTCAGGGACTCGGCCACAACGGCGTCCGTGGACACCGGGAGGTGGTAGCCGTGCTGCTCGATGGTCCCGAGGGGCAGGATGATCGAGCGCTTGCGCCCCAGGTACTCGCGCAGGTCCTTGACGGTCATGCGGGCCATGAGCGGGAAGTGGGGTGCCTCCATATCGCGCCTATCCGATCACCGCCACGTCCCAGCCCATCATCTCCCCGAAGCTCACGGCGGTTTCTTCGGAGAGATCGTAGCTCAGGGCCAGGTGATGGGTGCCCCCGAGCTCGCTGTAGCAGGCCAGGAACTCCTCCAGCGGCAGGATGGGCTTGAACCAGCCCCGGACGCTCTTCTCCATCCGGTCCTGGCCGCGCACCGGCAGCATGGTGGCCGGGGCCACGATCAGGCGGTAGCCCCCCTCCACCAGGGGCTCCAGGGGCAGCAGGTCCACCAGCACGATGTCGCCGGGCTTGAAGCGCCCGGCCACGTAGACGGGATTGTCGGCATCGCTGAAGGCGTAGTCCATCTCGAGGAGCCTCGGCTTGCCGTCGATGAGCCGCCAGTTCATCTCCCCCATGTGGCTCAGGTAGATCGAGCCGTTCTTCCAGTCCGGGCAGAACATCTCGGTGAAGCTCGTCTCCGGGGCCGCGGCTGCCAGCGATCCGACCAGGGCGGCGGTCAGCAGGTCTCCCTCCCCCCCGAAGCCTACCCCCCGCGCCAGGAGCTTGCTGGCCGCGAGGAAGGGGACGGTCTCCAGGCCGCTCGCGCGGTCCACCTG
>JAFGFV010000559.1 GCA_016930895.1 Spirochaetales bacterium
CGGGCCACCCCGACCACCAGGGCGAAGTTGCCCCGCCGCCCCGCTTCCACGCCCGAGATCGCGTCCTCCACCATCATGCACTGGGAGGGATGCAGGCCCATGTTCTCCGCCGCCACGAGGAAGATGTCCGGATCGGGTTTGCCTTTCAGGCCCAGCTCCCGGGACACGGTACCGCCGACGATGGTGTCGAACTCTTCCGCGAGCCCGCTCTTCTCGAGAATGAAGCGGCAGTTCATGCTCGAGGAGGCTACCCCGACCCTGACCCCCTGTCCCTTGAGCCGCCGGATGAACGCCAGGGTCGTGTCGTAGACCTCGACTCCGTCGGCGGCCACGATTTCCCGGAACAGGCTGTTCTTGCGATTGCCCAGCCCGCACACCGTCTCCCGGTCCGGGGGATCCGAGGGGTCGCCGTAGGGAAGGTTGATGTCCCGGGACTCCAGGAAGGACTTGACCCCCTGGAAGCGCGGCTTGCCGTCCACGTAGGGGACGTAGTCCTCCGCATGCGTGAACGGGCGAAAGCCGCTGCCCGGCGTGCTGCCGCCGCTGCGGCGCCGCAGGTACCCGTCGAAGGTCTCCTTCCAGGCCCTGAAGTGGATCTTGGCCGTCTGGGTGACGACACCGTCCAGATCGAAGATCGCGCCGTCGCATCGGCAGTCTCGTTTCATGCAGCCTCCCTTCCGAGCTCGTTCAGGAGCGCCACGAGGACGTCCGGCTCGCTCGCGCACCAGGACCGGGGGCAGGTCCTCCGCAGGCGGCGGCGGAGCTCCGCGTCCCGGGTCACAAAGATGGCCCAGGTCTCTCCCCCCGCCTGCACCGCCGCCTCGACCATGGGCAGGTCCGAGGAGGTATCGCCACAGACCAGATTGGGGCCCTGGTTCAGCCCGAGGCCGAGCTCCCGGTCCAGGAAGCGGATCCCGTCGCCCTTGTCGAAGTCCCGCAGGTCCCCCCCGGCCGCGCCCTCCTTTGCCCGGGCGTCCACGGTCAGCAAGATCTCCAGGTCCTTGCCGGTGTCTTCAGTCCGGAAGGTCTTGCGCTCCGGGTCGAGCGTCAGGATCAGGTCCTGCACGGACTCCCGGAAACGCCGGGAGAGCTCTTCCGGGATCGAGCCGCGGACGTCCTGGTGAGCCACCGTGGACTGCCCGAACTTGAGCTGCAGGCCCGAGCCAATGAGCCCGAAGATCTCGAACTCCGGCCGCTCGAGCAGGCGTTCCAGCTCGCGGTTGAGTCGGTCGAGGGCCGCCTGCTGTGCGGCAGGCACCGGCAGGCGATGCCTGCCGCCCTCCTCGTCCAGGGCCTCCCGTCCCTTGGAGCCGGCCAGGACGAAGGCACCCGGGGGCACGACGCTTACGTCCAGAAGCCCGCCGCCCTCCAGAGGAGCGGAGCTCAGGATCACGGAACGTCCGCAGCGTCGCCGGGCGAAGCGGGTCAGGAACACGGCGTTGTAGACGGACTGGATCGAGGAATAGTAGCGCCCGCAGTAGTTGTTGACCGTGCCGTCCCGGTCGGTGAGCAAGCTGCGGAAGAGCGCGGCCGCGCCCGGCTCGGACGGAATGGCCCCGAGAAAGCTCCGCCCGGCCTCCAGCTCCACCGCGAAGCCCGGGTGGAGCTCCGCCAGGCGGCGCAGCAACGCCGCTTCGCCGCGCTCCAGGTACAGCAGGTCCTTGTGGAGCTCGGTAATCTCGTAGGAAAGGTCGAAGGAGAGCTGTTTGCCGTCGTAGGAGAGAATGCGGCCCTCAGGACCCCGGGGAATCGCCTCCAGGCTGTCGAGAATCCGCCGCAGCTCGTCGAGATCTCCCGCCATCGGGCCTGGGCCCTCCAGAAGCGCTTCGGTGATCCGCACGCGCGCCTCGCGGCTCGCGCGCATGATCTGCGAGAACTCCTGGACTGTGGTGATCCCCTTGGCCCTCAAGCGACTACCGGCTGCCTTCCCTTGCTTTCCGTCCTCCCGGTTCTCCTATACACAAGATGCGGCAGGCGGTGCGGCCGTGTCAACCGCGGCGAGCGCAGCACGGCGAGCGCGCCGCGGCAGGCGCCGAGGCAGCGGCCGGCCAGGTAATCGAGGGCCCCAAAGGCGCTCCACGGTGAGATTCTCGACGAGACGGGGAAACGGCCATACATCGATTCCGTGGGCGGTCCTCAGGGTGTGTTCTCCCCGGTAGACCAGGATTCTCCTCTTCAGCCCCGGCAGATCGCGGCAGGCGCGCAGCCCTCGCAGATGGCTCTCCATGAGCTTGCGCCCCCTTCACCTCTATGGCAGTGAACTCGTTCCCCCTCGCCAGGAGAAAATCGACCTCCACGCTTCGCCCGGTGGCCGAAGCCCAGTAGTAGAATTCGTCGAAGCTCCCGAGGTAGTTGCGGCAGGCTCGCAGCACTGAGGCGATCAAGCCCTCGAAGAGGACCCCTCGCTCTTCGGGATGCGGTTCCCCGTGTCGACCGGCTGCGGCACGCGCCAGTCCCGGGTCCACCCAGTAGAGCTTGGGGTGTTTGCGTTCCCGTATCCTGAGCTTGGCCTCGTAGGCCGGCAACCGAAAGGCCAGGAGCGTGTCCTCCAGGATTTCGAAATACCCGCTCAAGGTGTTTC
>JAFGFV010000560.1 GCA_016930895.1 Spirochaetales bacterium
CGCCTCGATCGGGGTCGGCACGCTCTGCGCGTGGATCAGGTCGAAGAAGAGCAGGAAGGCCCCCTGCAGGACCACTCCCCAGCCGTGCCCGGCCCACGCGGGTCCCCGACCGCCGAAAAATACGATCAGTCCGACCCCGGCGGTCACGTACAGCAGGTCCAGTCCCGTGTTGATCCACAGCACCCGGCGCAGCCGCCTGGCCCGCCGCTCCCCGTCGTCGGCCCTCGGTCCGGGCTGCCCGCCCTTCCCCGGTCGTTTGCGGGCCCCCGCCAAGCCGGCGAGGGCGATGAGCGCATCCACGCCGCCCCAGGCCAGGGCCTGGATGCCGAAGGCCTCCCAGAAGCCGGAGGTCAGGAGGACGAGCAGGGTGCCGCCCAGCAGGCTGGCCAGCGACCAGGCCAGCAGGCGTCGGGACAGCTGGGTCTGGAAGCGGGGCAGATCGCCGAAGGTGCTTGTGTTCATACGGGCAACCGAACGATCCTTTTTCTCCAAGCCGCCGGGGAGCTGTGATGGTGCCAGTGTACGCGCGGCTGCCCGGCGTTGTCAATTTCCCGGCAGCTCACCGGGCCCCGGTCCCGGCATGGTCTTCGGCGCTGGCAACGTCGGTGATTGCCCCTGCATCGTTTCGTTGCTATATTCAGTCTCGGTTTCTCATTAAGCAGGAGCACCTTTTCTATGAGCAGTGTGGAACACAGCAGCTTGCACGCGGACATTCTCATCATCGGGGCGGGTCCCGCGGGTCTCGCGGCAGCCCTTGCTGCCGCGCAGGGGTTGCGTGAGCGCGGACTTCGGAAATCGATCGTGGTCATCGACAAGTCCGGGGGGCCCGGCACCCACGTTCTCTCGGGCTGCGTGACGGAGCAGTCCGGCCTGGCGCAGCTCGACCCGTACGTCACGGGAACGCCGCGGCGGGCGCTGTTTCAACAGACTCTGCAGCCCGTAACCCGTGACGGGATGATGTTTCTCACCCCGCGCCGGGGCGTGGGCCTGCCCGCCGCCGTCCTGCCGCGCAATCTGCGCCATACCGGCAACGTGATCATGTCGGTGGGCGCGTTGTGCGAATGGCTGGCGGAGGAGTGCGAAGCCGCGGGGGTAGACGTCCTGTTCGGGACGCCCGCCGGCTCCATCACGGCCCGCGACGGGCGGCTGGCGAGCGTCGTCATCCCGGAGGCGGGACTCACGAAGACCGGGGAGCGGCGCCCCGGCTACAAGCCGGAGGAGACCATCGACGCCGGCCTGTTCATTATCGCCGACGGCAGCCTCGGCACCGTTTCCCGGGACCTCGTGGACCGCAAGGCGCTCGCGGCGCCCGCTGCCCAGAGCTACTCCATCGGCGTCAAGCAGCTCCTGGAGTTCCCCGCTGGGAGCCCTGTGGAGCCTGGGACCGTGCTCAACACCCTGGGATGGCCCGTGCCGGTCTCGGTCTTCGGCGGGGGGTTCCTCTATGGGATCGACCGCACCCACGCGGCCATCGGGCTCATCATCAGCCTTGCGTGGCGCTTCTGCGATCTGGATCCCGTGCTGGAGCTGGAACGCTGGAAGACCCACCCCCGGATCGCCGAGCTCCTCAGGGGCGCGCAGGTGGTCGCCTGCGGGAGCAAGACCATCCCGGAGGGCGGATACTTCGCCCTGCCGAAGCCCGGGTTCGAGAACGCGGTCATGGTAGGAGACGCGGCGGGCTTCGTGGACATCTCCCGCCTCAAGGGGCTGCATCTCGCCCTTTCCTCCGGAATCGCCGCAGGGCTTGCCGCGGCAGATGCCGCCTCCCGGGAGGCGCCGGCGGACTTCACACGGGCGTACGAGGAAGGACTGCGCGCGCGGGGGGTGTACGCCGAGCTGTTCAGGGCAAGGAACTTCCGTCAGGTGTTCGAATCGAGGCTCGGTTTTCTGGCCGGCGCCCCGCTCTCCCTCCTCCAGGCAGGCATCCCGCTGCGACTGCCGATGAAATCCGACCGCCTCTCCACGAGGAACGAGCTCCTGCGGCGCCGGAAGACAGGCATGGACCGCAACGATTTCGTGCACCACGCCAATGTCGCCTACGACGAGAACGCGCGCTCTCACATCGCGATCAAGGAGCCGGAGCTCTGCGCGGCGTGCAAGGAGAGCCTGGGCGCGCCGTGCCTGTATTTTTGTCCCGGGAACGTCTATTCTGAAGACCCGGCCGGCGCGGAGGGGGGTGGGCTCATAGCGGTCAGCTTCATCCACTGCCTCCACGACAGGGCCTGCCTGGTCAAGTGCCCGTTCGACAACATCGACTGGCGCGACCCGGCGGGCGGAGAAGGCCCGCGGTACCGTGGAATGTGAGGAAAGGTAACGGAGAAGGTTATGGAACGCAAGAAGATCGCGATCATCGGCGCCGGGCTCGCCGGGCTCTCCAGCGCTGCCCTGCTGTCCCGCGACGGCTTCGACGTCACCGTCCTGGACAAGCTCCCCGAGCCCGGAGGAGTGGCAGGGCGCTACGAGGAAGCGGGTTTCCTCTTCGATACCGGTCCTTCCTGGTATCTGATGAACGGGGTCTACGACCGCTTCTTCGGTTTTTTTGGCAGGAAGCCGTCGGACTACTACGAGCTCGTCCGGCTGGACCCCTCCTACCGGATCTTCTTCGAGGATGGCACGCGCGGCGTCATCACCAGAGACCCGGCGGCCAACGAGAGGTTCTTCGATTCCCTGCAGGAAGGCGGGGGGGAGCAGCTCAGGAAGTTTCTGGCGAACTCAGAGCTCAAGTACAGGATCTCGGTGGACAAGTTCCTCTACCGTGAATACCGCTCCTTCCTTCCGTTCCTGAACCCGCTCCTGCTTGCCGAGGGGTTTCGCCTGAACATCTTCGCCAAGCTGGACCGCTTCGTCTCCTCCTACTTCACGGACGTGCGCGCGCGGCAGGTGCTGGAGTTCAACACGGTCTTTCTCGGCTCCAGCCCGTTCCAGACCCCCGCG
>JAFGFV010000099.1 GCA_016930895.1 Spirochaetales bacterium
AACCAGTCCGGGTGCTCCATGACCCAGTGGGAGTCGATGCCCATGTGGTTGGGGACCATGTCCCCGGCCATGCGGATGCCCCGCCGCCAGG
Source organism: Spirochaetales bacterium (assembly GCA_016930895.1). The sequence goes on from JAFGFV010000099.1 coordinate 92, forward strand.
AGCGCTCCTTCAGGTTGTGGAAGGCCTCCCAGCCTCCGAGGTCCCCGGCGATCTCGTAACCCAGGAGCGAGTAGGCCGAGGCCACCGCCTCGGGATTGCCGCACATCTGCTTGATGCGTCGGGAGGCCTGGCTGCGCTCCCACAGCCCGATCAGCCACAGGGCGGTAAAGCCTGCCCGGGCCAGGCGGTCCAGCTCTTCGTCCGGGACCTGGTCCAGGGTCGTGATCGGGCGCTGGAACTGCCGGGACAGCTGGTCCAGCCAGACGTAGGCGTTCTTGGCGATCATGACCACCCGGGGCATCCAGTCCCGGTCGGGGCTGAAGGCCTCCAGCTCCAGCTCCAGGCCCCCGTATTCGTAGACCTGCGCGGGTCCCGGACCCAGGAACGCCAGCTTCTGTTCCTCCCGGATCAGATCGAGGCTGGACAGCAGACGGTAGAGATACTTGCCCAGAATCGAGCCCCAGCGCCGGCGGATGTACTCCAGCTGGTCGGTCAGGGAGTGGGGGTGGGCCAGGGCCGGGCTGCGGAGCATGTCCACGAGGTTCTGCTCCTCGGGGCCGAAGGTGGGCTGAGTGTCGAAGAACTCGTAGAGGGCCTCCATGAAGCCCCGATAGGCGGTCGCCTTCTCCAGCCGCGAGTCATCGAAAAGCTCCAGGTACGGGTGAAAGGCCGGGTTCAGGTTGGCCAGCCACAGCAGGAGCATCTCCTCGAGGGCGATCTGCCGGTTCGGGACCCCTTCGCTCTCCCCTGCCAGGTACGCCGCCGGGTCCGTGCCCTCCCGATACACCGCCACCGGGGGGAACTCGTCCACGAACTCCCGCAGGGCCCGATCCACGGCATCCCGCCCCATGCGCCCCTCGATCCAGCCCAGCGCATCGGCGAGGAGCGTCGGGTTCTTCTGCTCCCGAAAGAGCTGGGCCACGTAGTGCACGATCTCATCGATCAGGCCCATGGCGTTGATCTGGCCGGCCCGGACCACCCGCTCCGGGAAGCGCACCAGGTCCCGGCGGTCGTTCATCTTCTGGGCGAACACCCGGGCGGCGTGGAAGTTGGCGAACAGGACGTTCCCGTTCAGGGCGAAGAGGCTGTCGTCGAACTCGTAGAGGTCGCGGGACCGGCGGCTCACGTGGAACTCCCTATGTCCGGCCCCGGGACGGGGTGCGGCCCCGGGACGGGGTGCGCGGTCGGGGCGCCCGCTGTCGGCACGCAGAGGGATCCGGGTCATGCGCTCCACTCCTCGAGCAGGGACCGCAGGGTCTCCGGGGAGTCGACGAAATACGCGGCGTTGGAGATGTCCTGCCCCACCTTGATGGCGACCCCGCACTCGGGCAGGGAGCTGAACATGGCCTCGTCGGTCTGGTCGTCCCCGGCTGCCAGCAGGAAATCCCAGTCCCCCTGCTCCAGCCATCGGGACACCGCCCGGCCCTTGTGCACGTTCAGGTGCTTGATCTCCAGGAACTTGTTGCCCTCCAGGACCTCCAGTCCGAGATCCCGGGTCAAGCTGTACAGGGCGTCCTTGAGCTCGCTTACCCGCACGGCAGCCAGCTCCGGCTCGGTCTTGCGGTAGTACCACGACATGGAGTACTCACCCTCCTCGATCGAGGAGCCCGGAGTGCGGTCCCGGTGCAGCTCGAGCACGGGCCGCAGGATCTCCTTCCAGTCGCCGTTCAGGGGCTCGATGAGCTGCCAGTCCTGCCCCATCCGCTTGAGCCACACCCCGTGTCGGGCGATCAGGCTGACCTGCAGGCCTTCGAACCAGCCGGCCAGGCGGTCGCGCCCTCGGCCGCTGGAGATCACCACCTCCGTGCCTTCGTGCGCGACGAGGCGGCGCAGCAGCTCCAGGAGCTCGGGGTCCGGACGGGCGCGGTCAGGGTTGGCCGAGAGGGGCACCAGGGTCCCGTCGTAGTCCAGGAGCAGCAGGCGGCGTCGGGCCGAGCCGTAGCGCTCGGCCAGGATGCGGCGCACGGACTCGGTGAGCTGCCGGGCCTGCTGTTGCTCGTGCAGCTCCACGACGCTGTCCAGCTTCTCCAGGAAATCCTGGGCCCAGTAGCGAATGTCGTAGCGGCTCAGGCGCTCGCGCATCAGGGCGTTGCGTTCCCTGCGCTCCTCCGGCTCCATGCTCAGCGCCGTTTCGATGGCCTGGGCGATCTCCTCGACGTTGTTCGGGTTGATCAGGAGCGCTTCGCCGAGCTCCTTGGCCGCCCCGGCGGTCTCGCTCAGGATCAGGACCCCCGCCTGCTCGTCGCTGGCCCGGGTGGCCACGAACTCCTTGGCCACCAGGTTCATGCCGTCCCGCAGAGGGGTCACCAGCATCACGTCCGCCAGGCCGTACAGGGCCGTGAGACGGTCGTAGGGAAAGGGACGGTAGAAGTACCGCACCGGCTCCCAGTCGATGGTGCCGTAGCGGCCGTTGATCGAGCTGACCAGCTCGTCCACCTCCCGCTTGAGGGTGCGGTAGCGAGGCACCCGGGTGCGGGATGGCACCACGATCAGCAGGAGCACCACCTTCTGCCACGCTTCCGGATTGCGCTCCAGGTAACGGTCGAACGCCCGCAGCCGTTGCGGGATGCCCTTGGTGTAGTCCAGGCGGTCCACCGAAAGCACGACCTTCCGCCCCATGAGGGTGGCCGTGGCGCGCTCCCGCTCCCGGCGGATCCTGGGCTGCTCGAGGGCGGTGGAGTACTTGCGGTAGTCGATCCCCATGGGGAACACGTCGACCTTGCACATGCGCTTGCGATAGCGCACGTAACCGGCGGTGTCCTCGACCCCGAGCAGCCTGCGCACGCTGGAGATGAAATGCCGCGCGTAGTCGTAGGTGTGAAAGCCGATCAGGTCCGCTCCGAGCAGCCCGTTCAGCAACTCGTGGCGCCAGGGCAGCAGCCGGAACACTTCGTAGGAGGGAAAGGGTATGTGGAGAAAGAAGCCGATCCTGGCCTCGGGGATCTCGTCCCGCAGCATGCGGGGCAGCAGCATGAGCTGGTAGTCGTGGACCCACAGCACGTCATCGGGTTGGGCGACCTCGCACACCCTCTCCATGTAGCGGCGGTTCACCTGCCGGTAGGAGTCCCACAGGCTCTCGTCGTAGTTCGCGTACGTGGGGAAATAGTGGAAGAGCGGCCAGATCACGTTGTTGCAGAAGCCGAAGTAGAAGCGGTTCAGCTCTTCCGTGCACAGGGACACCGGAATGCTGTCGTAATGGGCCCGCAGCTCGTTCTCCAGCTCCCGGCCTTCGTCGGGGAGCTGCTCTTCGGAGGCCAGCCCGCTCCAGCCGATCCAGAGCTTCTCCCGGGCCCCTTCCAGGCTGGAGAGCCCCGTGGCCAGGCCTCCCATGCTCTGGTCGAACTCCAGCCGTCCTTTCCGCCGGTGGACCGAGACGGAGAGGCGATTGGATACCAGGATGATCTTTCCCATGCTGTAAGCATAACATGCATACCGAATCGATGCACGGTCAACCTCGGGGAAGAGCAGGCGGGTGCTCGGGTCAGCTCGAGACGGGTGCTCAGGTCAGCTCGAGACGGGTGCTCAGGTCAGCTCGAGACGGATGCCCAGGTCCCGGATCGCCTCGGCGTGCTCCGGGGCCAGGCCGCTGTCGGTCACCACCACCTCGAAATCCGCAAGCTCGGCGAAATGGGCCGCCTGGATGCGTCCGAACTTGCTCGAATCCGCCACCAGGACGCGGGTGAGGGAGGAGGCGATGGCCGCCTGCTTGGCCCGGGTCTCGTAGGCATTGCTGCAGGTCACCCCCAGGCGCTCGCTGACGCCGCTGGCGGAGATAAAGGCCTTGTTGGCCCGGTAGCGCCTGACCAGCTCGACCCCTTCCGCGCTCTCGAACATGAGGGTGTTCTCGTGGAGCGCGCCCCCGGCGAACACGAGTCGCAGGCCGTTGTGCCGGTGGGCCTCCACCACGATGTTGAGGGCGAAGCACAGGAGGGTGAGGGGGATCTCCTCCGGCAGGCTGCGGACCAGCCACTCGGTCGTGGAGCCGGAGTCGACGATCACGATGTCCTCGGGCTCGATCAGGGAAGCGGCCCGGCGGCCTATGCGCTGTTTCTCCTCGGTCCGCAGCCCCCCGGCCTCGGTGAGGGAGTAGCGGGGCTGCCCGCTGTCGAGAACCCCCGGGTTGAGCACGGCGCCGGCGTGCACCAGGCGGACGAGATCGTCCTGCACGAGCAGGTTCAGGTCGCGCCGGATGGTCATCTCGGATACCGACAGCCGCTCGGCCAGCTCCTGGATCGAGGCGGCGCTCCGCTCCTGGAGGAGCCTGAGGATGGCGTGGATGCGCTCGCGGCGCTTGCTCATGACAGACCTCGCTTTCCCGGCCCCTGTAGTATAGCGGAAATCTTGTGAGATTCAATACATGATTCCCCAAAAACTGAAAAAATTGACGCACAATGAATTGACAACTGATCTCAAATGGTCAATAATAGAAGCAGTTTGAGATTATAGAGACAAAAACACGAGCTGTTTGTTGGATTCGTTACAGAACGGGTCCGGCGAGGAGGAGGAGCGATGGCAGAGGTGTTCAATCAGGCGCTGGGGATGATCGAGTGTCGGGGCTTCGCGGCCATGGTCGAGGCCTCGGATGCCATGGTCAAGGCGGCCAAGGTCGATCTCAAGCGCTACGAGAAGACCGGCGGGGGATATGTCACCGCGATCATTCGCGGGGACGTGGCCGCGGTGCGGGCCGCCCTGGATGCCGGCAGCCGCGCGGCCGAGCGGGTCGGAGAGGTCATCTCCGTGCACATCATCCCGCGGCCCCACGGCAACGTCGACCAGGCGCTGCCTATCGGCGGGGAGAGCTGAGCATGGAGTCGAACATAGACCTGCGGACGTACATCTTCCTGGACTCCCTCCAGTACCAGATGGCCTCGTTCATGGCGACCACCTCCCGGGGGTACTACCCGGTGGCGCAGCAGGCCTGCATGATCGTCGAGATCTCCCCGGGCATCGAGATCAACCGCTTCACGGACGTGGCCCTGAAGGCCACCAATGTCACCCCGGGGATCCAGTTCGTGGAACGCCTCTTTGGGCTGTTGGAGGTGCACTCCGACAGCCAGGCGGACGCCAGGCAGGCCGGCGCGGCCATCCTCAGGGAGCTCGGGCGCACGGAAGAGGAGCGGATGCGCCCTCGCATCCTGACCAGCCAGCTCATCAAGAACATCTCGGACCATCACGCCCAGCTCATCAACAAGGTGCGCTACGGCAACATGGTGCTGCGGGGCGACACCCTCTACGTCCTCGAGATCGAACCCGCGGGCTACGCCTACTTCGCCGCCAACGAGGCGGAGAAGGCCAGCCACATCAACATCGTCAACGTCCAGGGAGTGGGCCGCTTCGGCCGGGTGTACATCGCCGGCGAGGAGGCGGAGGTGCTGGTCAGTCAGGAAATCGTGGAATCCCGCCTCAAGGCTCTCACCGGTAAAGAGCCTTCCGGTCAGGCGGACTAGCGGATCAGGAGGAGAGAGAAGCATGGAAGAGATCATCTACGATGCCCTCGGCATGATCGAGTGCCGCGGGTTCTCGGCCATGGTCGAGGCTTCGGACGCCATGGTCAAGGCAGCCAAGGTGGAGCTCACCGGCTACGAGAAGACCGGCGGCGGGTACGTCACCGCGATCGTGCGGGGGGACGTGGCGGCGGTGCGGGCCGCCCTGGATGCCGGCAGCCGCGCGGCCGAGCGGGTGGGCGAGGTCATTTCGGTGCACATCATCCCCCGTCCCCACGGCAACGTGGACGAGGTGCTGCCCCTCGGGCGCGGGCCCGGGGCGTCCGGCAGGGGCAAGGGTCCCGGTTCCGGACGCGCGGCGGAGGCCAAGGGGTAGCAGCCATGCTGCTGGGCAGAGTGGCAGGCACGGTGGTGTCCACCAACAAGGAGCCCAAGATCGAGGGCTTCAAGTTCCTGCT
>JAFGFV010000561.1 GCA_016930895.1 Spirochaetales bacterium
AGCCTGGTGGCCGAGGCTGGGCTGGTGCGGGAGAAGGTCGGCAAGGACGTGTACGGATTCCTCTTCAAGAAGCCGGGCAAGAGCTGACCCCCCTGGCCGGCCGACGCCGTGAGGAACCTCACAGTCGGTCTTTTTCCTTTGTTGGGAAGGTCGGACAGTCTCTTGACAATTCCCCGGGGCGAGGCGATGTTTAGTGGTAGATGAAGCTTCGATGCCTATTCCGGCTTGCTGCGGCCCTCGGGTTTCTCTTGGGGGCCGTAGCTCTCGGGGCTCAACCGGAGGCGGAGCCTACCGGGCCGGGAGAGCGTGACCACGACGCAAACGGCGCCCCAGCGGCGTACGTCATCCCGATCAAGGGGGAGATCGACCGGGCGCTTCATACCTTCGTGACCCGGGGCGTGCAGGAAGCCGAAGCCCGCGGCGCAGGTACCATCGTCTTCGAGATCGACACCTTCGGGGGGCGGGTAGATTCCGCCCTCCAGATCGCGACCCAGATCGGGGCCGTCGAGGGGATCGAGACCATCGCGTACGTTCCCTCCGTTCCCGCGGGAACCGGCGTCAGCTGGTCCGCCGGCGCCTTGATCGCCTTCTCGTGCAGCCGAATCTACATGGCCCCGGGGACCTCCATGGGGGCCGCAGCCCCGGTGTACCAGACCGGGGAGGGAACCGAGATGGCCCCTGAGAAGGTGGTCAGCGCGGTTCGGGCCCAGATGGCCGCTCTCGCCGAAAAGAACGGATACCCCAAGGCCGTGGCCCTGGCCATGGTCGACATGGATGTGGAGCTTCTGGAGGTCTACCTGGACGGGGAGCTCACGGTGGCCGCGGCCACGGACCTGCCCGACCTGGAACGAACGGCGCGGCAGGAGGGAAAGACCCTGGAGAAGGGCCGCGTCATCTCTCCGGCGGGCAAGCTGCTCACCCTGACCGCGGGGGAGATGGAGACCTACGGAGTCTCCGCGGGCACGGTCTCCGGGCTCGACGCCCTGCTGGAGCTCCTGGGCGTCTCTCCGGGGGAGGTCAGCGAGCTGGCCCCGAGCGGACCGGACAAGCTGGTGGCTCTGATCACCGGCGGGGCCGTGACCTCGATCCTCGTCCTGATCGGGCTGGTGGCCCTGTATCTCGAGATCACCTCTCCCGGGTTCGGGGTGCCCGGAACGGTGGCCATCATCGCCTTCGCGATCGTGTTCCTTGGGGGCGCGCTCCTGGGGACGGTCGGCAGCCTCGAGATCATCCTGTTCATCCTGGGTGTGATCCTGCTGGTCGTGGAGATCTTCCTGATCCCGGGTTTCGGAGCGGTCGGGATCTCGGGGATCGTGCTCATGGTCCTGTCGCTGGTCCTCTCCCGGCAGCAGTTCCTGGTCCCCCGCTACGACTGGCAATGGGACATCTTCCTCAAGAACCTGCGGAACATCGGGCTGGCCTTCCTGGGTTCCCTGGTATTGGCGGCGGTACTGTTCCGCAGCTTCCGGAAGGTGCCGGTGTTTCGCCGGCTGATCCTGGACAGCGCCCAGGAGGCCTCGGAGGGCTACACCGCGCAGGCCGAGGAAATCACCGGCGGCCTGCTCGGCCGCAAGGGCACGGCCACGACCCCGTTGCGCCCGGCAGGGAAGGCGGAGTTCGACGGGGAGGTCCTGGTGGTGGAGACCGACGGGGAGTACCTGGAAACAGGCACGGCGGTGGAGGTCATCGAGGTGAGCGGCAACCGGATCCTGGTGCGGAGGGCCTGAGGGGCGATGTGGGTCGCGATCGGACTGGCGGTGGCCGGGGTGGTCGCCATTATCGTCGAGATGTTCGTGCCCGCCCTCGGACTGATCGGCGCGGGCGGACTCGCGGCCATCGTGGTGAGCATCGTCATGGTGTACCGTCAGTTCGGCACCCTGGTGGGCTCGATCTACCTGGGGGCAGCCATCGTCGTGCTCCCGGTGCTGATCGTGCTGTACTTTCGGTACATGCCCCGGAGCTTCGTGGGCAAGCGGCTGATCCAGCACGAGGTGCAGGAGCGCGAAGCCGGCTACGCCTCCTACACTGCGGAAAGGTATGAGGGTCTGGTCGGCAAACAAGGGAACGCCGTCACGGTGTTGCGGCCGGTGGGCACCGTGCTCATCGACGGCAGCAAGTACAGCGCCGTGACCGCCGGGGAGTACGTGGAAAAGGATCAGCCGGTCGTCGTGACCAGGGTGGAGGGAAGCCGCATCGTGGTGCGGGCAAGGAGGGAGCAGTGATCATTCTGTACATTCTGATCGGTGTGGTTGCGGTGGGGTTTGCCGCGATCTTCCTGAAGTTTTTCGGACTGTGGTTCCGGGCCGTGCTGTCCGGTGCGCACATCAGCATCGGCCGCCTGGTGGGCATGTGGATCCGCCGGGTCAAGGGGCGCGTCATCGTGGACAGCCGCATCATGCTCGCAAAGGGCGGGATCCAGGTCGACTCCGACCAGCTGGAGACCCACTACCTGGCCGGTGGGGACGTGGTGCGGGTGAGCAAGGCCCTGATCGCGGCCAACAAGGCCAACATCCCCCTGAACTTCCAGCGGGCGGCGGCCATCGACCTGGCCGGGCGGGACGTGCTCGACGCGGTCAAGACCAGCGTCAATCCCAAGGTCATCGACTGCCCCACCCTGGAAAGCGGCAAGGGGACGATCGACGCCGTGGCCAAGGATGGCATCCAACTGCGGGCCAAGGCCCGGGTCACAGTGCGCGCCAACATCGAGCGGCTGGTCGGCGGTGCCACCGAGGAGACCATCATCGCCCGGGTCGGCGAGGGCATCGTGACCACCATCGGCTCCGCGGCCTCCTACAAGGACGTGCTCGAGAACCCCGATAAGATCTCCAAGACCGTGCTGCAGAAGGGCCTGGACGCGGGCACAGCCTTCGAAATCCTTTCGATCGACATCGCCGATGTCGACGTAGGGGAGAACGTGGGCGCCAAGCTCCAGGCCGATCAAGCGGAAGCGGACAAGCGGCGCTTCCAGGCCGTGGCCGAGCAGCGCCGGGCCGCCGCCCAGGCCCGGGAGCAGGAGATGGTGGCCCTGGTGCAGGAGAACCGCGCCAAGGTCGTGCTGGCCGAGGCCGAGATCCCCAAAGCCATCTCCGACGCCTTCCGCCAGGGGAACATGGGAATCATGGACTACTATCGCCTGCGCAACATTCAGGCGGACACCCAGATGCGGGAGTCCATCGGTGGCGAGGGCGAGAAGCCCCCGGCCGGGGGCAAAGAGTAGGGAATCCCAGGAGCTACGCAAGGAGGAGCGGCGCAATGCTCGAGCGGCTGATCGGGTTCCTGCCCATCATCCTGCTGTTCGTGGTGCCCGCGCTCATCGGGCTGCGACGGGCCGTCCGGCGGCGGCGGGTTCAGGGCGAAGCCCCGGAAGAGAGCGGTGCCCAGGAGGGGTCTCCCGGTCGCCCGGGCACGAAGCCTTCGGTCCCGGCAGCTCAGGGGCCCGTGCCGCGGCAGCCCGCACGGGCCGCCGCGGCGGAAATCCGGGCCCGGCCTACCCGGGCCCCGCGCCCTGCGGGAGCCGCTGCAGCGGCCCAGGTGCAGGAGCAGTACGTGTACCCCTCGCCGCTGTCCCTGCACCGGCTGCCGGCCGCAGCCGAAACGAGCCAAGCGGTCCGGGCGACCGCTGCTCGGGCGGCCCAGGCGGCAGC
>JAFGFV010000562.1 GCA_016930895.1 Spirochaetales bacterium
GTCAGGGAGTTGGGGATCAGGAACTTCTGGAAGAAGCGGACCTTGCTCCGGATCAGGGTGCCCAGGAGCAGGGCTACGGAAATCAGGCCGAGGTCGACGAAGATCTGCCAGGAAAAGCCCATGCTCTACCTCCGTGAAGGTACCACTATAGCAGAGCCTCCGCGGGCTGTCGATCGTGCGCCTGCGGTCGTTCTGTCGGGCCCTCCGAGACCCCGGCAGGCCCTCAGGGAACGATGTGCGTGCCGGTACCCCCTTGCACGGCCTCCAGGGCGCGGTCCAGGGAGGTAATCACGGCCTCCCTGCCGCTCCAGCGCACGAACCGCACCGCCGCCTCCACCTTGGGGCCCATGGAGCCTGCCAGGAAGTGTCCCTGGGCCAGGTAGCCTTCCGCCTCCGCGACGCTCAACCGCTCCAGGGGCTTCTGGTCGGGCTTGTGGTAGTTGAGGCAGACCCTCTCGACGTCGGTCAGGATCAGGAACTCGTCGGCATTCACCGCTTCGGCCAGCTTGAAACCCGCGCGGTCCTTGTCGATCACGGCATCCACACCGCTGTAGCTTCCGTCCCCGTTCTTCTTGACGGGAATGCCACCGCCCCCGGAAGCGATCACGATCGTCCCACTGCCCAGGAGCGCGTTGATCCCCCGCTTCTCCACGATGTCCAGGGGCTCCGGGGAGGGGACGACCCGGCGCCACCCCTTTGCGGCCCCCGGCTTGACCTCCTTGACCACGTATCCCTTCTCCCTGTTCAGGTGCTCGGCCTCTTCGCGGGTGTAGAACGGGCCCACCGGCTTGGTAGGATCCTGGAAGTCCGGATCCTGATCGCTCACTTCCACCTGCGTCACCATGGTGCAGACTGGTTCCTCGATCCCCTCCTGGGCCAGCCAGTACGCCAGACGGTTCTGGATCATCCATCCGATCTGCCCCTGGGTCATGGCCCCGCAGACCGCCAGGGTCTGGGCGGGCACCACAGCGTCGGTCTCTTCCTGCTGGATCAGCAGGGCCCCGGCCTGGGGGCCGTTGCCGTGGGTGATGACCAGCCGGTAGCCCGCCTTGGCGATCTTGGCGATCTGGCGGGCTGTGACGTCCACGTTGCGGAACTGCTCCTCGGTGGTGCCGTGCTCGTGCGCCTGCTTGATGGCGTTGCCGCCCAGGGCGATGACGATGAGCTTACCGTTCATGGCAGACTCCTTGCTGCTGGTTGTTTGCCGCGGTTGCGGGGAGCTGACTGCATGCGCGGCACCGAAACCCCGTTCGGCATGCAGCCAGGATGGGTTCCTCGGTCCGCAGCAAGAACTCCAACCGTATCTTAGGATCCCGTGCGGGCAAAAGCAAGCGCCGGCCCTTCCGGTGGCAGGCCGGTGATTCCAGCAGGTGAGAAACCGGGTTCAGCCGCGGGAAGCCCAGGGGTTCTCTGCGAGCTCCCGATACCGGAAGCAGTCCACCAGGTGGTCGTTGACCGCCCCCACCGCCTGGAGGTAGGCGTAGACGATCGTGGGGCCCACGAACCGGAACCCGAGGCTCCCGAGCTGGCGGCTGAGCCGGTCGGAGAGAGGGGTCCGGGCGGGCACCTCCTCGAGGCGCTTCCAGGAGCCCACCACCGGCCGGCCGCCCACGAGCTCCCAGAGGAAGCGGTCGAAGCTCCCCATCCGGGACTGCACCTCGAGAAATGACCGTGCGTTGCTGATGGAGGATTGGATTTTCAGGCGGTTGCGGACGATGCCGGGGTCGCCGAGGAGACGCTCCACCTCCCGGGGGCCGAACGAAGCCACGGCCACGGGGTCGAAGCCGCGGTAGGCCTGCCGGTAGGCTTCACGCTTGCGAAGGATCGTCAGCCACGACAGCCCCGCCTGGGCTCCCTCCAGGAGGAGGAACTCGAAGTGCCGCTGATCCTCGTGCACCGGCACGCCCCACTCCTCGTCGTGGTAGCGCACTAGCAGCGGATCGGAGCCGCACCAGGGACAGCGTCTCACTGCTGCCTTCCTTCCAGGAACCAGTTGATCAGCCGCCGGGCAATGCTCGGCCGGTCCGGGATGCAGGGCATGGCGTCGGCGGCGTACCAGCCCGCATCGGCGAGCTCGTGCGGGTCGACTACCAGCTGCCCCCCAGCGTACTCCGCGGTGAAGCCGACCATCAGGGAGTTGGGAAACGGCCAGGGCTGGCTGCCGAAGTAGCGGATGTTCCTGACCCGCACGCCGGTTTCTTCACCCACCTCCCGGTGCACGCACTCCTCCAGAGTCTCCCCGGGGTTCACGAACCCGGCGATCACGCTGTACATCTCCACCGGGAAGCGGCGGGCCCGGGCCAGCAGGATGCGGTCGTCCTGGACCACGGCCACGATCACGGCCGGGGAGATCCGCGGATAGAAGGTCGCGCCGCATCTCGGACACTCCTTGGCCCTTTCCCCGGACTTGGCCCGGGTGGCGGCCCCGCAGACCCCGCAGAAACGGTGGCTGCGGTTCGAGTCCATCACCTGAAAGGCTGTGCCGGCGGCCCAGAACACCTCCTCCGGGATCGCCCCCCACAGCTTGCGCAGGTGGTGAAAGCCCATGCCCGACGGGACCGGGGCCCCCGTACCTGCCTCGGCGCAGTAGCAGGCCCGTCCGCTCAGCAGGCCCACGAACTGGGGATCCTTGAGCTGCAGGCCGAGCTGCTCCGCCGTGAGGGCCTGCAGCACCTCGGCCGTTCCCTGGCCCTCTCGCACGAGCAGGCGGTCGCCCTGGAACACGAACCACAGGGCGGGGTCTTCGAGCCCGACTGGTGCCAGTCCGTCGGCACTCAGCACCAGGGCGTTCCATCGCCCGGAATCCGGTTCCTGCGCCGAGCCGCCCGCCGA
>JAFGFV010000563.1 GCA_016930895.1 Spirochaetales bacterium
CATGCAGCCCAGCTCGTTGATCACCTCGATGTACTGGGCGGTGCCGTACTTCTTGTGGTTGGCCCGGGTGGTCTGCAGCTCCTTGGATGCCTCTTTCCAGACCTTCTGGACCGCTTCGGGCTCCGCCACCGGAATCGTCCCGGAGCCGAACACGGCGATCCCTTTCAAGCGCTTGGAACCCAGCACCGCCCCCGCCCCACCGCGGCCGAAGGCCCGGTGGTCGACGTTGATGTGCGCCAGGCGCACCAGCTTCTCTCCGGCCGGACCGATGGCCATGGCCGCCGCCTTGTTCTCCCCGATGGCCTCGTACAGCTTGCCGAGGGTCTGCTCCGAGTCCAGGCCTTTCCAGGGGCGGGCATCGTGGAACCCGATCTCCCCGTCCCGGATGGTCAGATAGGTCCACTCGTCGGCCTGGCCTTCGATCACCAGGCCGTCGTAGCCCGCCTGCTTGAGGCGGGGACCGAAGTCCCCTCCGCCATTGGAGCACAGGTACATCCGGGTCTCCGCGCCCTTGGTGGCCAGCTGGAATTTCGTGGTGGAGGGCAGCCGCACCCCGGTCAGGGGGCCGGTCATGAAGAAGACCTTGTTCTCGGGGCTCAAGGGATCCACCTCGGGCCCGATCTCCTGATAGTACATCCAGGCCGCCACCCCGCGCCCCCCCAGCAGCTTGTGCAGCAACCGGTCCTCCAGGCTCTGCACCTGGTAGCTCCTGCGGGAGAGATCAACCCGCAGGACCTTGCCCATGTATCCGCCGCTGAACATCTGTGTCACTCCTCGTTCATCCGGCCGTAGCGGGGGTTCTCGATGACCGTGGGCTTGCCCCCCCGCTCCACCACGACGTGCTTGAACCCGGCGGTCTCGATGGAGCCGTAGTCGTGCCCCGCATCCCCGGGGTACACCGGAAGTGAGATCAGGGGCTCGTCGCCGATGTTGATCGAGCGGTGGGCCCAGTACGGAGGAACGTATACCGTCCGCCCGGGAAGCATCTCCCCCAGCTCGAGCTGACTGCCGTCCTCGGTCTCCATGAGCATGTAGCCCCGGCCGCGGATGGTGTAGTAGACCTCCGCGGTGTCACGCCGGGCGTGGAAGTGCCCCTTGGTCATGAAGTACTCGTCCCCGATCTTCCCGGGATAGGTGATGCTCGAGCAGAACTGCAGCTCCCCGTCGGCTTCCGGGATCTTCTTCTCGTAGACCTCGTACAGGAGCACGTCCCCGTTCTCCCGCAGGTGCCGCTCCGCTGCCTGCCGGTCGTAGAACATGCCGGTCAACTTGCTCAGGTACCTCTGAATGTGGTTGTCCGGGTCGTCCATGATCCCGTCCCGGGGGTCCCATCCCACCGTGAAGGGCCTGGCTACCCGTCCCTCTTCGATCTGGATCTTTGCCACGCTTTCGCTCCCGCGCTCCCTCTGGCGTCGTCTGGTCGCGGACTAGCCGCGCAGTTTCCTGACCACGGCCACGGCCTCGGCCGCCGCCTTGCGGATGTCGTCCCAACGTCCCTCGGCGATCATGTCCTTCTTGGCGATCCAGGTGCCGCCCACCACCAGCACCTCCTTGGCCGACAGGTATGCTTCCAGGTTCTTCATGTTCACCCCCCCGGTCGGGATGAAGCGCACCCCCAGGTGGGCGTACGGGGCGGCGGCCGCCTTGATCATCTCGATCCCGCCGCTCGCCTCCGCCGGGAAAAACTTCAGGATCCTGGTCCCGAAGGACAGCCCCTCCTCGATCTCCGACGGGGTGGCCACCCCGGGGAAGAAGGGGAACCCGAGATCTTGCGCCTTCTTGCAGATCGCCGGGTTCAGGCCCGGGGAGACGCCGAACAGGGCCCCAAGCTCGTGGGCCTTGACCAGGTTCTCGACCGACAGGATCGTTCCCGCGCCCAGGAACAGCTTGGGGCGCTCCTTCTTCAAGATCTTGATCACGTCCGCCGCCGCGGCGGTGCGAAAGGTGATCTCCGCCACCGGCAGTCCGCCCTCGATCAGGGCGTCGGCCAGGGGCAGGGCCTGTTCCGGCGACTCGATGGCGATGACCGGCAACACCCCGGCCTGGTACATCTTGTCCTGCAGTTCCTTGACATCCATGCTGATTCCTCCTGGTTTCCTGCGGCTACCGCCGCTTCAAGGTTTCGATGATGTTCTCCACCGCCGCCACGGTGGCCCGCTCCACGCTCTCCTCGGTAAAGGCCCCGATGTGCGGCGTCGCGATGACCCGCTCGTGCCGGGCCAGGCTCCAGTCTTCCGGCGGCTCCTTGTCGTACACGTCGGTGGCCACTCCCGCCAAGCGCCCCTCCTCCAGGGCGGCCAGCACCGCCCTGTCGTCGAGCAGGCTTCCCCGGGCCGTGTTGATCAGGAGGGCCCCCTTCTTCAGGCGCTTCAGGAGCGCGGCGGTGACCACGGGGGAGCCGTCGGGGTTGGCAGGGCGGTGCAGGCTGAGCACGTCGGCGCCTTCGATCACTTCGTCCAGGGAGGCCCACCGGAAGTCCTTCGAGGGAGCGAAGCTCCTGTTCGGGTGACGGCGGTAGGCCAGGACCTTCATGCCGATGCCGAGAGCCCGGCGCGCCGTCTCCTCGCCGATCTGGCCGCAGCCGATCATGCCGAGAGTCCGCCCCTCCAGCTCGATCCCCTTGCGGCGCTCCCAGCTCCGTGCCTTGAGCTTGCCGTCGTGATAGGGGAGCGCCCGGGCCAGGGCGTAGATCAGGCCGATGGTCAGCTCCGCCACGCCCTTGGCGTTGGCGCCCTCGGTCTTGCAGATGGTGATTCCCTTGCGCTTCGCCGCTTCGGCGTCGATGTTGTCGGTCCCGCTGCCGTTCCTGGAGATGACCTCGAGAATGTCCGCGGCCTCCAGGGCGCGGGCGGAGACCCTCTCCACCCCGGCCAGGTAGCCGATGCAGCCCGGAAGAAGCCCGACCAGCTCTGCCTCGTCGGGCTGCTGCCCCGGGGTGCAGTAGACCACCTCGTACCCCGCCTTCTCGAGCAGCTCGAAGGAGGGATGCCCTGCCTTGGTCAGGGACCTCGGCGTGATCAGAACCTTTGGCATTCGTGGCTCCTTGACCGAAGCCTGAGCTTCGGCTTGACCGAAGCACGCGCTTCGGTTCGGCCGAAGCCTTCGCTTCGGCTAGTTGGTTTCGATCAGGGTCTTGAGACCCTGCCCGCTCCCAGCGTACTCGAAGGCCGCCTTGATCTCCTGCACCGGGAAGCGCTTCGTGATGAGCGACTTGACCTCGATCTTGCCCTGCTCGATCAGGCGCAAGGCCCGCTCGTAGTCCTCCAGGGAGGCGCCGGTGGTGCCGGTCAGGAGGATGCCGTTGTAGTGGATCAGGTTGGTGTTGATCTCCACCAGCTCCTTCCCCTTGGGCATGCCCCCGAACAGGTTGATGCGCCCGAGGCGGGCGGCCATGCGCACGGCCTGCTGCTGCACCGCCGGCACCGGCACGGCGGTGATGATCACGTCGGCCCCGATCCCGCCGGTGTGGCGCATCAC
>JAFGFV010000100.1 GCA_016930895.1 Spirochaetales bacterium
CATCATGGCCGGCCTGTACCTGACCGAGCTCGCGCGGCGGACTCCCGACCACCGCGAGCGCCTCGAGGGGTACGGATGGTCGCTGGTCCTGCAGGGCGGGTTTCTGCTGAGTTTCGACCTGGTGGCCTACCTGTTCCAGCGACGCAGCCGCGCGCTCGTCCGGCAGTCTCTCGCACCTGCGGCCGAGCGGGCCGAGTGAGTCACGGGCGCGCGGAGCGCTCGCCTTCGGGCAAGGGGGAACACCCTCGTTCCGATTACAAAGGAGAAAAAGGAGCAGAGAATGAAGATCCAGTACGTACACGCCTCAAAGTTTGGCAACGGGGTCATGGTCGCGGAGGAGTTCCAGAGACTGATGGCCGCGAAGGGCGTCACGGTCGATGTACATCACGTCCGGGAGGTGAACGCCAAGGAGCTGCCGCCGGCCGACCTGTACCTGTTCAGCTCGCCGGGGCGGATCGGCAAGCCGATCGGAGGCATGCGGCGCTTCGTGAGGAACGTGAACCTTCCCGCCGGCACGCGTTACGCGCTCCTGACCACCGAGGGAGCTCCGCAGCCGGACGCCAAGACCGGGCGGATGCCCACCGAGGAGGAGATGGCGCGGTGGCAGCGCGTTCGCCCCATCATGAACCAGGCACTGGAGGGCAAGGGTCTCGTCAAGGTGGCTGAGGACAAGGTCCTGGTGACCGGGCTCAAGGGGCCGCTGGAAGAGGGCTGGCAGACCAAGGTGGCGGCATTCGTGGACGGGATCCCGAGCATCTAGCCGTCGGGAGT
The DNA here is from genome assembly GCA_016930895.1 of Spirochaetales bacterium. The sequence continues at coordinate 772 of JAFGFV010000100.1, forward strand.
TCCGTCCCTCCCGTCTCTCCGTGCGCTGGATGGGCCGCCGCGGGGCCCGGCTGAGCAGGCACCTAACGGGCCAAAACCGCCGCAGGCTGGCCGAAGCGGACGCCCTCTGCGGCGAACTCCGGGTCCGCCTCGGAGCGGAGCCGGCGGAGACCTCTCCAGGCACACTGAACGCCGGTCTCTATCCGCCACCGACCAGGCGGCTCAAGAGAAGCTCCAGGTAGGTCTCTGCCTCCTGGGTCTCAATGCTGGTCCCGGGCAACGAAAAGCTGGGGATGATCGCATGGGTGACCCTGCAGTTGCCGCAGATGCACCGCAGGACATGAAGCCGCTGGGCGTAGTAGTATTTCCAGTAGCAGGCGTGCCTTCCCAGAACTCCGACCGCTTGGCAGGCTGGACAAGGGGAGCAGGAAAACAGAACGCCAAACTCGCTATGGACTGTCTCGAAGTCGTAGACGTCCCTCTCGACGTAGAGTATGATGATACCCGAGTTCTTGAGAGCGGGACGATTACAGTTTTTCTTCAACTTCACGCCGGGACTCTACACTTGGCTCCTGTCCGTGATATCCAGGGCGAATGTAACCGATTTGGCGGTAAAGTCGGCGGAAGCGATCCATATGGGGAATCCGACATCGGTGCTGACGACCTTCGCCCTTTGACCTAGAAAAGGCTCCGCGGCTCGCGGTCCGATCACCCCCCCTCCGGTCAGGAAGACCACTCTTTCGCTGAAGTCGAGCATCTTTGTATTCGTTGCGCCCCCGCCTTCCTGCCGGTCAGCCCTCGTGTTGACCGACGACAGCCCCCATTAGGGTACACACGGGACGGGAATGTCAAACCGGCAATTCCAACTATCGAAATCAGCAGAAATCAGCAGGGTTTGACACCGCCGTTGCGATATGGTACATATGCTCTCACATGATCAAGATGAACCAAAATCCGCTGTACCTCCAGGACTACTTTCTGGCCTGGTATCCGAAGTGGTTCCCCTAATCCCGACTCTCATCCCGTAGAGGCTGGTAGTCAGCAATTTGAGGGTCGCTCGCCTGTTGAGCATCCGAGGCTTGTCAACTTGAAACCCCAACGATCCGATGCAGGCAAGCGACGGGACAAGACCAAAACGAGGAGATGAAGAGTATGAACATCTTCGAGCAGATCGTCGAAGCCACAGTGGCCGGAGACCGGGAGCGCTGCGTGGCTCTGGCCCGGGAGGTCCTGGACCGCGGAACGGATCCGCTGCAGGCCATCGAGCAAGGATACACAAAGGGAATGGCGATCGTCGGGGAAAAGTTCTCCAGGATGGAGTACTACCTGCCCGAGCTGATCCGGTGCGCCGATGCCATGAAGGCGGCCATGGATGTGCTGAAGCCCCACCTGGGGAAGAACCAGGAGGGCGGCGTTCAGGGCAGCGTGGTGATCGGCACGATCCAGGGGGACCTCCACGACCTGGGCAAGAACATCGTTAAAACCATGCTCCAGGCGGCGGGTCTCACCGTCCACGATTTGGGCTGCGATGTCCAGGTGCGTACCTACATTGACAAGGCGGAAGAGCTGGGTGCGGAGGTGATCGCCGCTTCGGCGATCCTCACCACGACCATGGCTTACATGCCGGACCTGGTGAACCTGCTGGCCGATATGAACCTGCAGGAGCGCTTCAAAGTCATGATCGGGGGCGCTCCGGTCACTCCGGAGTACGCCAGGGAAGCCGGGGCGGACGGCTACGGAGCGAACGCCGCAGAGGCGGTAGAGACGGCCAAACGCCTAGTGCAGTCCAAGAAAGGGGGGAATTAGGATGATCGGTTTTTGGGACGTGTACAAACGCAGTGAGAGCGGACCGTTTATCAAGGAACAGGAGTTCGACAAACAGCTCGGAACCGTGGCCAACCGGCTGGTGCAGAAGCACGGCATCCGCTTCGACCGGGAACAGGTCATCCCCTCGGATGACGGTCTGGCCGACAAGGTGTACGAGGCCGCTTTGGAGTTGTTCCTGGAGCTGGGGATCTACTGCCGGGACTCGAGCCGCCTGATCCGGTTCAGCCCGGAGGAGGTCCAGTGGGCCTTGAAGCACGCCCCGATCACCGTAACCTACGGCCAGGGACCGGATACCCGGGTCATGCGGCACCGCAAGGTGGAAGACACCCTGCCACCGTTTTGCCTCAACACCCCGGTGGGCTGCACCGTGGCGGAGGAACGTTTCGTGGCCATGGTGCAGAGCTACGCCCAGGAGCCGCTGAGCGACACCTTCTCCAGCGCCTTCAGCCAGACCGTGGGGGGGCGGCCGATCAAGTCCGGCACGCCCCAGGAGGTGGAGGCGGCGATCTGGAACGTGGTCAAGCTGCGCGAGGCGGCCCGGGCCGCCGGGCGTCCCCTGATCGGCATCCACAACCTCATCTCCAACGCGGAGAAGACCGACGCCACCCTGGCGGCGATCCAGGAGGAGTTCGGCGCCCATCCGAACGACGGACTGGCCGTGGCGGCCATCGCCGAGATGAAGGCGGATTACGAGCGCATGAAGAAAGTGGTTTTTCTGGACCACAAGGGCTACAACCGCTACGGGTTGTACGGGCCGATCATGGGCGGCTACGCCGGAGGGCCGGAGGCCACGGCGATCGTGCACGTGGCCCATCATTTCCTGGGCCTCTTGGCCTTCGGCGCCCAGTGGCACGACGGGTTCCCCCTGCACCTGATGCAGGGCTGCAACTCCACCCGCGACCTGCTGTGGCTGATCAGCGTCACCGGCCAGGCCCTGGCCCGCAACACCCACCTGCTGATCGGGGTCAGCCCCTTTACCGCGGCCGGTCCCTGCACCGAGATGGTCGTGCAGGAGATCGCCGCCGTGGTCCTGGCCGCCACGGTGTCCGGACTTCACCTCAACCTGGTGGCGGTGGCCCGGAACAAGCTTCCCGAGCGCTCCAGCGGCATGGAAGCCCGGATCGGGGCGGAGACGGCTCACCTGATCGCCGGACAGGGAGTTTCCCGAACGAAAGCCAATGAGATCGTGATGAAGATCTTGGGCGAGTACGAGAGCCGCATCCCGGAAGCTCCCCAGGGAAAGCGCTTCGACGAATGCTACGACCTGAAAACGGTCCGGCCCACCCAGGAATATCTGGATGTGTACGACCGGGTCAAGGAGCAGCTCACGAAGTTCGGATTGGAGTACGGGGACTGAGCAGGAAACCTGACGGCAAGATAGATCACACAGGAGGAACAGCGATGACCGCATCCAACCTGGAGCATAAGCCCAACCTCGATTACCTGTCTAAGGCTCAAGTGGGGCGGATCCACGCGGCCAGCCTGGAAATCCTGGAGCGGGTCGGGGCCCTGATCGACGAGGAACGCTCCGCAGCGCTCCTGCGCAAGGCGGGGGTCAAGCAGGGCGAGGCGGGAACCTTCCACATACCGCCCAAGCTGGTGGAGTGGGCCGTCTCGGTCGCCCCGAAACGGATCGTCCTGTACGACCGCAATGCCCGGCCCGCCCTGTCCTTGGAGCTTGGCCAGGTGTACTACGGCCCGGGATCGGACTGCCTGTTCATCCTGGATCACCGCACGGGCGCGCGGCGGCATGCGAATCTGGAGGATGTCGATGAGGCGATCCGCTTGGCCGACGCACTGCCCAACATCGACTTCCTCATGTCTGCGCTTCTTCCTTCCGACGTGAGCCCGGAAGCGGCCAATCGCCTGCAGATGCGCTCGATGATCCAGAACAGCACCAAGCCGATCGTGTTCGTCACCAATGACTTCGAAAGCTGTATAGACGTAGTGCAGGCTGCGGAAGCGGTTGCCGGGGGACCGGAGCAGCACCGGAGCAAACCCTACGGCTGCTGCTACATCAACGTGACCGCCCCCCTTCGCCACAACGCGGACTCCCTGCAGAAGGTGCTGTACCTGGCGGAAAAGGGGTTGCCCACGACCTACACGCCGATGGTGCTGCGGGGAGTGAGCGGTCCGGTGACCAGCGCTGGGGCGGTAGCCCTGGCCAACGCCGGAGAGTTGGTCGGCCTGGTCCTGGCGCAGCTCCAGCGGGAGGGAGCACCGATCATCCACAGCGGCGGCTACGGGGACGTGTTCGACATGCGCACCACCACCGGAGCCTACACCGGCCCGGAGAGCTACGGCGTGCGCACAGCCATGGGCGCCTACTACGGGCTGCCCACCTTGGGCCTGGGAGGATCGAGCGATTCGAAGCTTCCGGACGAACAGGCGGCCGTGGAAGCATCACTCACCCTGCTGTTCGAAACCCTGGGCCAAGCCACCCTGGTCCACGACGTGGGCTACATGGAGAGCGGAAAGTGCTACTCTCTGGAGATGATGGCCATCTGCGACGAGGTGATCGGCTACATCCGCCGCTACGCTCGAGGCATCGAGGTCAACAAAGAAACCCTGGCTCTGGACCTGATCGCCGAGCTCGGTCCGGAGGGAGACTACCTGTCCAGCGAGCACACGGTGAACCACTACCGGGAGACCTGGTATCCCCGCCTGTTCAACCGCAACCACTTCGACGGCTGGCTGGCCGAGGACGGCCAGACTCTAAGGGAGCGAACGAAACAGCGGGTGGAGGAGATCCTCGGCAGCCACAAACCGGAGCCGCTGGATCAGAAGATCCGGCGGGAAATCGAAAAAATCCTGGGTTAACCGGAGCAGGATCAGGAGGTTGCCCTGTACGGCCGAACCGTGATCGACAGTGGAACCCTTCCCACCATCTGCAGGCAGTGCGACATGCGCTGCGGGATCGAGGTGCAGGTCCGGGGCAGCCGGGTCACCGGGATGAGGCGAACGAAGGCCCATCCTCAGAACATCGGCCGCCTCTGTCCCAAGGGACCCGCCGTCGTGGATACGGTCTACCATCCGGAACGCCTGCTCAAACCCCTCAAGAAGGACCGCAGCGACTCCTTTCGGGAGATCCCTCTGGAGCAGGCAATGGCGGAGATCGCCGGCAGGCTGGCCGCGATCGGCCACGGGCACGGTGTGCGCTTCATTGCGGCTTGGCACGGCGAGGCTCTCGGCTTCGCCCAGCAGGAGATGTACCCCCGGCGTCTTCTCCACGCCCTGGGCAGTCCGAACTTCCTTTCCGTGAACTCCCTCTGCTACGTGAGCCCCTACATTGCCTACCGCCTGGTCCAGGGGTAATGGAACGCCTGTCCGGATTTCCGCAACGCCCGCTGCATCCTGCTCTGGGGGACCAACCCGCCGGTGTCTCACTTCACCTTCATGCACGCGATCGAAGAGGGCCTCAAGGGGGAAGCGAAGCTGGTGGTGATCGATCCGCGGAGCGCGGAGATCTCCCGGAAGGAGGAACCCCACCTCCGTCCCGTGCCTCGAACCAACGGCGCCCTGGCCTGGGGCTCGATGCGGCGGCCGATCGAAACAGGTCAGTACGACCGGGAGTTCGTGGCCGGGCACAGCGTGGGCTTCCAGCAGGCCTCCGCCTACGCCCAGGAGAATGGGGTGAACGCCGTACGGGCCATCGCCTGCCTGGGGGGCTCATCGGGGCGGTGGAGGCCATGCTGGGCGCCGAACCGTACCCGCTGAAAGCGCTGATCGTCAGCGGGGGCAACCCCGTCAACACCGATCCCAACGTGGGCCGGGCGGCCGAAGGGTTCGGCCGGCTCGAGCTGCTCGTGCTCCGGGAGCTGTTCCCGACCGAGACCAGGGCCCTGGCCGACTACGTACTGCCCGCCGCCTCTTTTCTCGAGCGCTCGGAGCTGCATCTGTATTCCCACTACCAGGCGGAGAGCGGCACCAACCTGGTGCACGACGTCGGCTACATGGAGGCCGGTCTGGCCAATTCCCCGGAGATGATCGTGTTCCCCTGTGAAATGATCGCCATGCTGCGACGGTTCCACGAGGGCTTCGCTATCGGCAGGGAGAACCTGGCTCTGGAGGCAATCCACCAGGTGGAGCCGGGGGGCAAGTTTCTAACCGAAGGCCACACCATGGAGCACTTCCGGGAGTACTGGGAATCCGACCTCTTTACCCGGCAGCGATTCGACGGCGGAGGCGGCCAACTGTATCTTGGGTCTTGCCGACAAGTATAGTTGAGGTTCGCAGAATGAGAGGGATGAAAAAGGTGATCGGGCCCAACAGCGCTGCGATTCCGGAATATACCGCCGTGTTTGCCGGACCTGATTTTCCCCTCGCCAAGCGCGGGGTCGCTGCAATCCACGAAGCCTCCCTGGAGGTGCTGGCCGACACGGGATTCCGCTTCGCTTCGGACAGCGCACTGCAGATCTTCAGGAGTCATGGATTTCGCGTCGAGGGACAGCGGGTCTACTTCACGGAACGGCAGATCCGCCGGGCACTGGCA
>JAFGFV010000564.1 GCA_016930895.1 Spirochaetales bacterium
CGCTCCAGCTCGCCCAGCGGGGTCAAGGTGTTGAAGACCCAGGTCAGGTCCGCGTGCCCCGGCACCTCCGACTGGATGAACAGGGGTGTCTTGTCCATGTCGATGCCGCAGGCGTACAGCCCCAGGACGGACTCGAATACCCGCTCCCGCATCCCGGCAGGTTCGTACTGGATCGTCATGGCGTGCAGATCGACCACGGACACGAACGAGCGATAGCGGTGCTGCAGCTCTACCCAGTTGCGGATGGCCCCGAAGTAGTTGCCGATGTGCAGGAGCCCCGTGGGCTGGATTCCGGTGAAAAGGACCTTCACAAATCTCCCTCGTTGTGCCAGATTGATGCCAGGCGACAGAGAATCGGGATTTTCCTATATGTATAAGGAAGAAGGATCGATTGTCAAGCGGACGGGGCGGGCCGGCGCCGCTGCCGCTGCGGCGCCGCACCCCAGACCGCCCGGCCCGGGGAGCGGCTAGTGTCCCTGCAGCGCAAGCTCGCCGTGCAGGAAGGGCGGGCCATGGTGCGGGTGCGCCGGCTCCAGGACCGGGAGCTGGCCACGATCGCGGTGTGCCCCGCCTGCTGGAACATCCGCGAGCGCCGGGAGGTCCTGCTCGCCAAGCTGGCCAAGATGAACCTCGAGGTCGTGCACCGGGACGATCAGCTGGACGGGGGCTACCGCCCCGGCAAGGCCCACGCTCCGGGCTGCCCGTATTCCCGCCTGTCTTCCGATCCCTGGAAGCGCTTCGCCGCGGCGGTCAACAAGCTCAAGCGCTGAGCGCCTGCGTGAGCTAGCCGGGCGCTTCCTCTGCGCCGGACTCGGAGGGCTGTTCTTTTTCCAGCTCTTCTCCCACGGCGGGTCTTTCCGCGGCTCGCTTGAGCTCCCGCTCGGCCCGGCCCTGGATGTAGTGGAACAGCTTGTGGTGCCCGCCGGTGTCGAAGGAGCGGAACTGCAGGCCCATGTCGCTCTCGTTGCGGGTGACCCGGCAGGACAGCCCGATGACGTCGTCCCCGATGCGGAGGCTGCAGAGGGGCAGCTCGTCGTCCCGCCGCAGGTCCGAGGTCAGGCCCGCGTCGGTTGGCACGAAGCTGGCCCCCTGGATCGAGATCTCGTTCAGGGTGCCGGTCACCAGGGCGAGCTTGCGGGGATGGCTGAAGACCAGCTGCAGGCGTTCCTGCGCCTCGGGCAGCAGGCGGTGGAAACGCCGCTTGTCGCTGACCGAGCGGTAGCGCCGGAACAGCTCCTCGAGCTGATGGATCTGCTGTTTCTCCGGGCTGGCGGCGTCGACGATTCCGTTGACCCCCAGGTGCACGGCCTTGGCTGCCTCTTCGTAGGGGGCGCGCTCGCTCAGGAGGATGAACACGCACTCCTCCCGGTCCCGGCGCTCGCGCAGCACCCTGAGCATCGGCTTCCAGTGTCGGGGATAGTCCACGGCGCTGTACAGGACGATCTCGGGGTCCAGCTCTTCCAGGCTATGGATTGCCTTGACCGGGTCCTGATAGTGCAGGACCTCGAATCCCATGGGCTTGAAGTGGTAGGAGAGGCGGTTTCGGAGGGCTTGGTCTGCTGATACGACCAGCAGCTTCATTCGGTGCCGAGGTTGAAGGTCTCGTAGTCGGTGATCAGCCAGATGTCGTCGCGCCGCTCGAGGTAGTAGGTGTACCGCTTGATTTCGGTGTAGCCTTCCTGTTGGAAGCGCTCGACCACGACCACCGTGCCCTCGAAGGGCGTGTAGGAGGTCTCGAGGATCTCGAAGCTCGTCGGAATGACCTGGATGTCCTCGTCCACGGTGCCGGCCGTCAGGCCTTCCTTGAAGCGTGCCACAGCCGCCCGTTGCTGCTCCTCGCTCATGTTCCGGAAGCTCTCGTCCCGGGGCGGATAGCTGCGATAGAGGCTCTCCAGGTCCATGTACAGGAAGAACTTCTCCCACTGGCTGCGCTGCCGGGCAGTCAGCGTGTAGTGGACCACCTCGTCGGGCGGAATCGGCTGCCTCTGCAGGAGTTTTCCGGTCTCCGCCTCCAGCATGGCCCGCTCCTCCGGGAACACGATCGCCGGACGCATGCTCAGGGAGAGGGTGTTGGAGCTCAGGGCCTGCCCGTCCCCGTGGCGGTTGAGCTCCGGGTAGAACAGCCCCCGGACCGTGTAGAGCCCCGGTTCGTCGATCTCGACGTAGTCCTGGAGGGAGACGATGATGCCGTATTTCTCGCTGGGGGCGAGGCTGATCTCGCGGTACAGCACAGGCCGATTCGTGTTTCTCTCCCGGATGAACCTCGGGGCGGGCTCCAGGCGGAGGTTGGTGGGCGTGGTGACCTCGAAATCCAGGGAGAACACCCGGGTATCAGACATCTTGAAGCGGTAGGTTTCGCTGGAATTGTTGGTGATCACCACTTCCAGTTCCACGGGATGATCCGGGTCCCCCACGTAGTAGATCCTCTTCTCGTAGTACCGGATCGAGAAATCGATGCCTCCCGTTTCGAGCCCGAAGGCGGACTGGGAGAAGATCAAGAGAGCGAGGGTCCCGAAAACGAGGAGGCGTTTCACGTCGGCTTCTTCCTTTGTTCTCTAGTAATCTTCGGTAAACCGCATGATATCCTTATTACTTAATCGGCTCAACGACCATCGGAGCGATCAGCGGAGCGATCAGCGGAACGGGCCTCCCACCTGCCCGGCGGCTGACAGTCCGGAGGCCCGCGGCGGTTGATCGCCGCCGGTCCTGGGCATATATTCTTGGATGTCGACCCATGGTAGAGCCACTCATCCGTCACCTCAACGAGCATCTCGAGCGCTACGACCCCTATCGGGAGCTGGAGCGGCGCCTGGAGGAGGGCCGCTACCCCGTGGAGGTGGAGGGGGTTCAGGGGGGCTTTCTTCCCCTGCTCCTGGAGACGCTGCGGCGGCGAAGCGAGGCCCCCTCCCTGCTGGTCGTGCCCACGGACCAGGAGGCCCGGGAGATCGTGGAGGACCTGTCCCTGTTC
>JAFGFV010000565.1 GCA_016930895.1 Spirochaetales bacterium
GCGCCCCTTGACCCCTCGGGAGTGTACACCGTATCGTGGCCGAGAGGGAGAGGCGCATGATCGATTCCTATTCCTTCGGCAGGATCACGATCGACGGCACCCTCTACCGCTCCGACGTGATCATCCATCCCGGGGGGGTTCAGAGCGACTGGTGGCGGCAGAGCGGACACGCCTTCACCCTCCAGGATCTGGAGGGGATGTTCCGCTACGAGCCCGGCCTGCTGATCGTGGGCCAGGGAAAGCTGGGGCGCATGAGGGTCGCGCGGGAGGTTGCCGAGGAGGCCGGACGCCGGAAGATCGAGCTCGTAGTCGCCCCCACGGACGCGGCGGTCGCGCAGTACAACCGCCGCTGTGCCGACGGGAGGGTCGTGGCGGCGCTGCACCTCACCTGCTGAGACTGCTGACACCGCCCACCGCCGCGGGCTTGGCCCCAGCCGCGGGCTCGGCCCCAGCCGCGCGAGCCCGGGCGGGAACAACTACTTGCGGCCGTAGGTCCCGTACAGCTCCGCTTCGGCCAGCACGTGGCCGTCGATCTCCTTGAGCAGCGCCTTCTTGCTGAGCCCGGGAGCCAGGGAGAGCGTCTCGTCCAGGGCGTAGAGCCTGAAATAGTAACGGTGAGGTTTCCCCCGGGGCGGACAGGGTCCGCCGTAGCCCGTCTTTCCGAAGTCATTCCTGCCCTGGGTGGTGCTGTCCGACAGGGTCTCCCGCACCGGCACGGCCTCGGCAAGCTGACGCACGCCTCCCGGTATTCCGTAGATGACCCAGTGCACCCAGGTTCCCATTGGAGCGTCCGGGTCGTCGCAGATCAGGGCGAAGCTCTTGGTTCCATCGGGCACGTTGTCCCAGCGCAGCGGGGGCGAAACGTCCCGGCCGTCGCAGGTGTATCCCTGGGCGATCGGCCCTCCGGCCTCGAACGCGGCACTACGAATCGTCAACGGCATGTTTCCTCCTTCGGCTCCCGGCTCGAGGCAGACCGTCGTCAGGGCCGTCAGGAGCAGGATCCAGAACAATCGGCTCACGCCCCAATGATATCCATCCCCCGCTGCTTTGCAAGGCACTCCGGGGCGAGCGCGGGCCTCCGTCAAAGTCCCCGCGGCGCGGGGGTACGGGACCGGCGGGTGGGGAGGTGCCCTATCCCCGCCCGCCGCCCCGTGACCGGCCGTACCGGTTGTAGCTCACGATCTTGTCCAGGGGCTTGCGCCGCTTGGGAGCGAGCTCCGAATCCGCAGCATACCCCACGGCGATGACCAGGTCCACCCGCGGGCCGGCGGGAATCCCAAGAAGGCTCTTGATCTCCTTCCCGTCGAACCAGCCCAACATGCAGGTCCCCAGTCCCTCCTCCGCGGCCTGCAGGCAGAAATGCTCGGCCGCGATCCCGATGTCGATGAGCCCGTAGTCCCGCCCAAAGGCCCTCCACAGGGTCCGGGTCACGACCTTGGGGTTCACGGTCAGTGCGACCACGAGCACGGGGGCCTGATCCGTGAAGGTATTGAATGAGCGCAGAGGGGCGATGGTCTCCCGGGCCAAGGCCGTCTTGAGCTCCGGATCGTCCACCACGACGAAGGCCCAGTCCTGCGCGTTGGAGGCCGAGGGGGCCAGGCGCGCGGCCTCCAGGCAGCGCGCGAGCTTCTCCCGCTCGACGGGCCTGTCCAGATAGCGCCGCACGCTCTGCCGCTTGCGAACCAGGTCGAGGAAGCTCACTGCAGGTCGATGAAATGCCCGTACGACCAGCCCGCGCGGCCGTCGCCAGTCTCGATGCGGTACCAGGGGGCCACCATCCCATCGATGGGCTCGCGGTACCCGCTGCGCTCCAGGACCTTCACCGATTCCCCCTTTTCCAGGTGGCCGAGGGTCTTGGACTTCAAGCTGGGGTGCTCCCGGATTCTGACCCGGCTGTCATTCAGAATCCCGGTGGTGGGCACGAAGACGATCCCGGCCGCCTTGAGCCGCTCCCACAGGGGCGAGGCGTCGACCACAGCGGCACGGGGGTTCAGGCGGGTCATGTACCCCGCCACCCCGTGCCGGCCGTCGCGGCTCAGCCACAGCGATATGGGCCTGAACCGCCCGCAGCGCAGCGAGAGCTGCAGGGCCTCCTTGCCTTCCACGTCAACGAGGCTCCACGGGCGGTTCGGGTCTTCCGGAGGAACCAGAGCGTAGCCGTTGTCCACGAAACGCACCTGCCCGGGAGGGGCCAGGGAGGGCACCGAGCCGGTGGGCTTGTCCTCGAACAGGTTCCAGAAGATCACCCGCCCGTTCTCAGGATCCTGAATCAGCAGGTGCAGCCCGTCGCCGGAAAGGTCCACGGGAACACCGGCGGTGTTCACCGTCCGGGTGGCCCGGGTGCCCACGTCGAAGCGGTAGGGCTGGTAACGCCCGCTCGGCAGACCACGGGCGCAGTAGAACGCCCCCTCCCCCGCCGCGACCAGGGCCCAATCTATCACGATCCCCCAGTTGGGCAGAGGCCTGCGTTTCAGGGTAAGCGGATCGGTCATAAACAGCCGGGGGCGGTTGTCCGCGCCCATGATCGCTATCAGCAGCTCCCCCCCGAAGCTTCCGTAGTAGCGGTGGATGTCGATGAGACCGTCCAGAGCGGGGGGGTCCAGGCTCAGGCGCAGGAGCTGGTTGCGGACGTCCGGAATGCCGTCCGTGTAGACCTTTCCCCCGATCTCGTCGATGGATATGGAC
>JAFGFV010000566.1 GCA_016930895.1 Spirochaetales bacterium
CGCGGGCCGAACACGGTGAACTTCCTCAGCTTCCGCAGGCTTCGATTCACGGCAAGTCTGTGCTTCCTCCCTCAGCGGCTTCTGCGCCCCTGGGGTCCAGCGCAGGTGCAGGCAAGCGGCCGCACCCCGGCGTTCGTCCGCACGCGTGCGGGCGGCCCGACGGGACCCCGCTCACAGTAATGCAAAATGGGTGCCAGAGGTCTCCGCAGGGTCGGGCGTGAGCCCGTGAGTGACAGAAAGATGGTCCAAGGGAGCCGGACGAGCGGCCACCGCTCAGATCGTCAGTCCGTACTTCTTGATTTTGTTGTAGATGCCCTTGCGGCTGATGCCGAGCAGGCGGGCGGCTTCGCCCTTGTTGCCCGACACCAGGTCGAGGGTCTTGGTGATGAGCTCCCGCTCCGCCTCGTCGAGGGTCATGCCGACCTCGAGCACGACCTGCTCCTGAGCGGGCGGGGCGGTCTGGACCTCGCTCTTGAGCAGATCCTTGGTGATCAGCTCCCCGGGCGAGGTCAGCACGGCTCGCATGATCACGTTTTCCAGCTCCCGGACATTGCCGGGCCAGACGTAGGACTGGAGCAGGCGTCTGGCCTCCTCGTCGATGCCCCGCACCGGTTTCTCGAACTCCCGGCTGTAGCGCTCGACGAACTCCCGCGCCAGCAACAGGATGTCTTTGCCCCGTTTGCGCAGCGGCGGCATTTCCACCCGAACGACGTTGAGACGGTGCCAGAGATCCTCGCGAAAGCCCCCGTCCTTGACCAGCCGGCGGAGATCCACGTTGGTGGCGGCGATCAGACGCACGTCCGTGGACAGGAACTCGGTGCCTCCGACCCGCTGGAATCTCCTTGTCTCGAGGACCCGCAACAGGCCGATCTGGGTCATCTCGTCCATGGTCCCGATCTCGTCGAGGAACAGGGTGCCCCCGGCGGCAGTCTCGAACATGCCCTTCTTCTGCTGGTTCGCGCCGGTAAAGGCGCCCTTCTCATGGCCGAAGAGCGTGCTGGCGATGAGCTCCTTGGGAATGGCGCCCATGTTGACCGGATAGAAGGGCCCGTCGCGGCGAGCGCTCATCCGATGGATCGCCTGGGCCACCAGATCCTTGCCCGTGCCGCTCTCGCCGGAGAGCAGGACCAGCACCTCGTACCTGCTCACCTGGCGGATCTGCCGGTAGACCCTGCGCATGGCCGGGCTTTCCCCGATGATGCCCGTGGAGCCGTTCCTGTCCCTGCCCGTACGCCCTGCCACGGCGATGATGCTCCCTCCCGGCCCCAGTGGAGGGGCCCTGACCCGAAGCTCGACCCTGGACCCCGAGCGCCCGGAGGCTAGGGTCCCAGGGTGCGCAGAATGCTGCTGTACTTGACGGTCTCGGTCCGGTCGGCCCCGTCGTAGCGGAACGCGATCAGCACCGATCGAGGCTGCAGCCCCAGCACCCGACCGACCTGCTGCGATCCCCGATAGCGGAACTGCACCTTCATGTTGCGGTGCAGGCTCGCCTTTAGCAGCTGCAGCCTCGAGTCCGGCCGCACCGGCGGCAGGAGCCGCCCGGACCCCGCAATCCCTCTGATCATCCTCCGACTCCGATCCTGTCGCCACGCAGCTGTGGTAAATTCTACACAACCGCCTGTATAGAATATACCTGAACGAGACCCCAGGGCCAAATCACCTCGGGAATGCCGACCGGGGGCCGAGCGCCACTCCCGCCTCGGCGGCCGGGATCACTGCCCGACTCGATGCCGGACGCACGCACCACAGCCTAATCGCCCGCGGCGCAGCCTCTCCATAACCTCTTCCGTCTAAAGGCCTCGAGGATTCCGGCTACCGGAGCGAGGGGCAGAAATGGCATGGAATATGCTGGGTCTAGGAGGAGTTGCATGTCCGTCCGATTCGCGCGATCCCACCTTCGTTCGTCCGGCCCGCGGGGGCGAGCACCCTACAGCAGCCCCTCGAGCTCCTCGAGGTGGCTGCGCATCGCCTTCTCGCCCCGGGCCACGAGCTCGTCCACCCGGCCCAGGTCCTGGTAGGCGAACCCCGTCAGGTCCGGGGCCACCATCACGTCAACCGAGCGGCTCGCCGCCTGGGTGCTCTGGTACATCAGGATGTTGAGGCTCCGCAGCAGGATATCGATCATGCTCTCCGGCTTTCCCGTGCTGATCCGGTCCCGGTTCAGGTTCACCCCCAGGACGACCTCCACCCCCATTCCCCGCACCTGCTCCGCGGGCACGTCGGCCATCAGGCCCCCGTCCACCAGGTACCGGCCCTGCCACACCGTGGGCTCGAAGATCCCGGGGATGCTGGAGCTCGCCCTGACCGCCCGGGCTACCGGGCCCTGGTCCAGGACCACGACCTCTCCGAGCTGAATGTCCACGGCCACTGCCTTGAAGGGCATCCGCAACTCATCGAAGCTCCTGCCCTCCAGCAGCTCGTCGATCACCTTCTCCAGCTTGTCGGTCTTGACCAGCCCCAGGGAAGGCCAGGTGGGGCTGATGAGATCCTGCCATTCGATCCGGTGCCCGATGGTCCGAATCTCCTCCCAGCTCTTGCCCGCGCAGAAGAGGGCTCCTACCAGACTCCCGGCGCTCGTGCCGGCTACCGCGGCCACCTCGATTCCCTCCTCCGCGAGGACCTTGAGTACGCCGAGGTGGGCAAACCCCCGCGCGGCGCCGCCGCCCAGGGCCAGGCCCAATCGCTTACCCCCCGATCGCCGGCCGCGCCGCCGCTTACCGCTCATCGCCGCCCTCCTCGCCGGCGGCGCCCCCAGCCCGGCCCCGGGGAGGCACTGGGGCGCCGGTCCCGGCGACCTCCGCCCGGTACCGGGCGAGACTGCCCGGGAACTCCCGCTGCAGGTAGTCGATGAGCCCTTCACGAACCGCACAGCGCAGCTCCCACAGGGCGGAGGAATCCGCGGCGCTCATGAGAGCCCGAACCTC
>JAFGFV010000101.1 GCA_016930895.1 Spirochaetales bacterium
CCGAACGGAAACCTGGTCATGGACCGGGAGGCCATGTTCGGCGAGATGCTGCCTATCGCCCAGGCGGTCCACAACTGCGGCGGGCTGGTGATCGCCCAAGTCCAAGGGCTGAGCGAGGCGCGGGCCCACCCGCACCAGGTCAAGGTCCCCGGGGTCCTGGTGGACCGGATCGTGCTGGCGGGCGACCACGAGCATGAGCAGACCTTCGCGGACCGCTACGAGCCCGGGTACTGCTCGCCCTTTCCCGAGGGGCGGCGCCTCGGCGCCTCCCTGCAGCCCCTGGAGCCGGGCCCGCGGCGCGTGATCGCCGCGCGGGTGTGCGAGGAGATCCCCCAGGGGGCGATCGTCAACCTGGGCATCGGCATGCCCGAAGGGGTTGCCCGGATCGCGGCGGAGCGGGGCTGGCTGGACCGGTTCGTCCTGACCGTGGAGAGCGGGCCCATCGGGGGCATCCCGGCCGGGGGCCTGAGCTTCGGGGCCGCGCTGTACCCCCAGGCGGTGGTGGACCAGCCGGCCCAGTTCGATTTCTACGACGGAGGCGGGCTGGACTTCGCGGCCCTGGGCATGGCCGAGGCGGACGCGCAGGGAAACGTCAACGTATCCCGCTACGGCCCCAAGCTTTCGGGGGTGGGGGGCTTCATCAACATCTCCCAGACCGCCAAGACGGTGGTGTTCTGCGGGACCTTCACCGCCGGCGGGCTCCAGGTCGCCGTCGAGGGTGAGCGCCTGCGGATCCTGCGCGAGGGCAGCACGCGCAAACTCGTCCGTCGGGTCCACCAGGTATCCTTCAGCGGCAGGCGCGCAGCCGCGTCGGGCCGTCGCATCCTGTACGTGACCGAGCGAGCCGTGTTCCGGCTGACCGCCGAGGGCCTGGAGCTGGCTGAGATTGCCCCAGGGATCGACCTGGAGACCCAGGTGCTGGACCTGATGGACTTCCGGCCGGTCGTGCCGCCGGGCGGCCCGGCGCGCATGCCCGCCGCGGCCTTCGCGTAGGGGCGGGCTTTCAAGCGGACTTCCGGGCGGACTTCCGGGCGGGCGCCGCGGCCCGGCCTCAGGCGCCGGTGCCCTCCCCCGCGGGATAGAGGGCCCAGCGGCCGTCGGGCGCCTCGACCCGGTAGAAACCCGGGTCCGCCCGCAGGATCCGGCAGTCCTCGAGGAGCACCTTGCCGCCGCCTCCGGGCAGATCCAGAGCGAAATCAGGAACCGCGGCCCCGCCGCGGGCGCCGGCCCTCCCGACCGCCTCTCCGTAGATCCCCAAGGCCCGCGTCAGGTCCACTCGGAAGTGGCCGGTGCCCCGCGCCAGGTCCAGCTGGAAGAGGTGATGGGGCCGCACCCCCGCCTCCGCCAGGCGGCTCCACAACTCCGACAGGATCTCCGGGTCGTCATTGACCCCCCGGAGCAGGACCCCCTGGCTCAGGACCGGGATGCCCGCCGACTGGAAGGCCGCGACCGCTTCCCGGCAAGGCGGACACAGCTCCCGGGGATGGTTGACCTGAATCACCACGCGCAAGGCTCCCACCCCCTCGAGGTGCTCGACCAGCCGGCCGGTGACCCGCTGTGGTGCGACCACGGGCACCCGGGTGTGAATCCGCACCGCCAGCTCCCGAGCCTGCGAGCCCCGGTGGCCCGGGGCCCCGGCGCGCGGCCCCGACCCGCCGGAGTTCTGCGCGGCGCAGGCGTCCCGGAAGGTGCGCGCGATCGCCGCCAGCCGCCAACCCGGGAGGGTCAGCGGATCCCCGCCGGAGAGGATGAGCTCCCGGACCTCGGGGCGGGAGCCCACGTACACGGCCGCGGCCCGGAGCTCCGGGTCCGAGATCCCCCCTCGTCGTCGGCCCGTGGATTCGCGGCGGAAGCAGTACCGGCAGTAGGCCGCGCAGCGATCGGTGACCAGCAGGAGCGCCCGGTCGGGATAGCGGTGCAGCAGCCTGGGGGCCTTCTCCACCTCGCTCTCCTCGAGGGGATCGGCGCTTTCTCCGGGAGCGGTCCGCGACTCGTCGGCCGAGGGAGTGAACTGCCGGCAAATCGGGTCCCGAGGGTCGGAGGGACTCATGAGCGAGCGCAGATGCGCGGTCACCCGGACCGGCAGCCCGAGGGGCGCAGCGGCGACACGGGGACCTATGCACTCCAGGGAAGAAGCAATCTCCGGCACGAGGTGAACTATACGGCAGAACCCCGGCCCCGGGCTACGGGGGTAGCGGGGCCGTGCCGCGTGCGGCGGCGGGAAGCTCGTGCCGTAACAGCGCCTTGACAGCCATCCCGGGCCGGCTTAGAGTGGGCTCCGTCCTCGGACCCCATGAAGCTCAAACAGATCGTGCGCTCGCCCCTGCGAAGGGGGGATTTCTACACCGGGCTCATCTGCCTTGCCCCGTCCGTGGTGGTCATCGCGGTCTTCGTGGTGTTCCCGATCTTCTTCTCCCTGTTCCTGTCCTTCCACGAATGGGCCATCCTGACCCCCGAGAAGCCCTTCGTGGGGCTGGCAAACTTTCAGCGCATGGTCGCAAACCCGGAGTTCTGGACCTCCCTTCGCAACACCTTCCTGTACACTGCGGGGGTCGTGCCCTTCGGAGCCGCGGCTTCCCTCGGGCTGGCCCTGCTGCTGGACCGCGCGGTGGTCGGCTCGGGCTTCTTCCGCACCGCCTTCTTCCTGCCGGTGATCACCTCGATCATCGCCATCGCCGTGGTCTGGCTCTGGGTGTACGACGACAACAACGGGCTGTTCAACGCCGTGCTGCGGGCGGTGGGGCTGCCTCCGGTGCGCTGGCTCACCTCCACCAGGACCGCGCTGTTGTCGCTCATCATCATGACCGTATGGAAGAACGCCGGGTACCACATGGTCATCTTCCTGGCGGGCCTGCAGGCGATCCCCGATTCCCTCCACGAGGCGGCGGTCATCGACGGGGCCACCCCGGCCCAACGCTTCCGCCACATCACCTGGCCCCTGCTGGTCCCCACCACGGTCTTCGTGCTCATCACCAACACGATCTTCACCTTCCAGGTCTTCGGGCCCATCTACGTCATGACCGGCGGGGGACCGGTGCGCTCCACCTCCGTGATCGTGTACTACCTGTACCAGCGAGCCTTCGAGTTCCAGGAGATGGGCTACGCCTCCGCCGTGGCCTGGGTCATCTTCCTGATCCTGATCGCCATGACCGTGTTCCAGCTGCGCGTCTCACGACGCCGGGAGCAGATCTGGTGAAGGCCCTCAAGAGCTTTTTGCTGTACCTTTCCTTGAGCCTCCTGGTCGTGGTGTTCGTGGCCCCCTTCCTCTGGATGGTCCTGGCCTCTCTCAAGAGCACGGCCCAGATCTTCGCCTTTCCGCCCAAGATCATCCCCAACCCGGTCATCTGGAAGAACTACCTGCGGGCCTGGAGGGTGGTCCCGCTGGCCCGTTTCTACCTCAACAGCATCGTGGTTTCCGGCGCGGTGGCCTTCTCCCAGGTGATCACCTCGGCCATGGCGGCGTACGTGTTCGCCCGGCTGTACTTCCCCGCCAAGAACCTGCTGTTCGTGGTGTACCTGGGGGTCATGATGATCCCGACCCAGGTCACCGTGATCCCCTTGTTCATCATCGTGCGCCACCTGGGCCTGATCGACAGCTACGGCGCCCTGATCCTGCCCTTCCTGGCCTACCCCTTCGGGGCCTTTCTCCTGCGGCAGTTCTTCCTGACGATCCCGCGGGAGATCGAGGACGCGGCCATCGCGGACGGCTGCCCGCGCCTGCGCATCCTGGCCCAGATCATCGCGCCGCTGTCGCGGGCCGCCCTGGTCACTCTGGGGATGCTGGCCTTCATGTTCACCTGGAACTCCTTCTTCTGGCCGCTCTTGGTCACCAACACGGCCGAACATTTCACCATCCAGGTCGGCCTGGCCATGCTGCGGACCCAGCTGGTGTCCGCCGGAGGGGTGGACTGGAGCCTGCTCATGGCCGCCACCGTGATCTCGATCCTGCCGGTGCTGGTCTTCTACATGTTCACCCAGAAGCAGATCATCCGCGGGATCACCCTGACGGGGCTCAAGATGTGAACGGGCAGGGACCCTTTAACAGGGTGCCCCGCCTGTCTATAATCAACTCGCTGAGGATCGAACTGAAAAGGAGGTCGACGATGAAGCGACTCGTTGTCCTGGCCGTGCTGTTCGGGCTCCTGGGAGCCGGCCTGCTCTCTGCCTCGGGCGAGCAGGAAGCTGCCGTTGCCGGAGCTGCCCCCACGGCCGCGTACGTTCCCACCGAGAAGGTGGAGCTGGTGCTGTGGCACTCCTACTCGGGTTTCCGCCAGGAGCTGTTCACGTCCCTGGTCCGGGAGTGGATCAAGGGCAACCCCATGATCAACCTCAAGCTGGAGTACGGCGGCAGCCTCTGGAGCATGCGCGACAAGCTCCTGACGGCCATCGCCGGCGGCTCGGGGCCGCACCTGGCGGAGATCGACTCCTACTGGACCCCGATCTTCGCCGAGCCCGGTGCCCTGGTCAAGCTGGAGCCCTACATGGCTGCCGACCCGCGATACAACAAGGCGGACCTGCAGCGCCCCTCCCTGGAAAGCACGCAGTACCAGGGGGAAAGCTACTCGATCCCCTTCAACCTGAGCACGATCGTCCTGTACTTCAACAAGCCCCTGTTCAAGGCCGCAGGGCTGGACCAGGAGAAGGCTCCCGCCGACTGGGACGAGCTCCTGGCATTCGGCAAGAAGCTCTCGGTGGACAAGAACGGCGACGGCAGCCCCGACCAGTGGGGCCTGAGCTTCCCGAACAAGGCCAACATGGGGGCCATCTGGTACTGGCTGGCCTTCTTCTGGCAGCAGGAGGGCAAGCTGTTCAACGACG
>JAFGFV010000102.1 GCA_016930895.1 Spirochaetales bacterium
ACGAAGATCAGCCCGGCGAGCGCCGAGAGAAACCCCGAGATCACGTACACGATCACCCGGTACCGCCGTACCGGGACCCCTGAGAAGATGGCCGCCTCTTCGCTGCCGCCGATGGCGAAGAGATTCCGCCCGAAGCGGGTCGAGGAGGTGACCACCATGAACACGACCAGGGTCACGAGCAGGATGATGAACGGCACGTACCCGCGCCCGATGGCCAGGTAACTGCTGGGGATGGGGACGATCCAGCGCCCCTTGGTCACCACCATCGTGATCCCGCGGTAGATGTTCATGGTGCCCAGGGTGATGATCAGTGCGTGGACCTTCAGCCGGGTCACTAGGTAGCCGTTGACCAGGCCCAGCAGGAGCCCGAGGGCCAGGACGTACGGGTAGACCGCCCAGATGGACCACCCCTGCACGATCCCGTTGCCCCCAATGCTGATGGCGAAGGCCATGATCGAGCCGACCGAGAGATCGATGCCGGCGGCCAGGATGGCCAGGGTCTGCCCGATCGCCATCACTCCGATCACCGATATCTGCTTGGTCACGTTCTCGAAGTTCTTGAACGAAAAGAAGCCTTCGATCGTCAGCGAGAAGACGATGCCCATGATGAGGATGTACACGATGATCGGAAACTCCCGCACCTGGAAGAGCTGCTGGAGCCTCGCTGCGACGCCTTTCCGTTCCGCGGCCTGCCCTGAACTCACTGGTCGCTCCCTCCCGTCAGCACGTGCATGACCCCCTCGGGCCTCGCCTCTTTCCGCGTGTACTCGCGCACCAGCTCTCCTTCCCGCATGCAGAGGATTCGATCGGAGATTCCCAGGACTTCCGGGAGCTCGGAGGAAATGAAGATGATCCCCTTACCCTGTTCGGTCAAGTCGTTCATGATCTGGTAGATCTCGTGCTTGGCCCCCACGTCGATGCCCCGGGTAGGTTCGTCGAAGATCAGCACGTCCGATTCGGTAAGCAGCAGCTTCGAGATGACCACCTTCTGCTGATTGCCCCCCGACAGGGATTCCACCAGCGCATCCCGGGAGGTGACCTTGACCTTCAGGTTGTCGATGAAACGGTCGGCAAGCTCCGCCTCCCGCTTCCTGTCGATCAGAAGCCGCCTGGAAATCCGTTTGAGGATCGACAGGGACATGTTCTCCTTTACGCTGAGCATCAGGACCAGACCTTCGCGCTTGCGCTCCTCGGGCAGATAGGCGACCCCGCGGGAAAGGGCCCCGGCGGGATGCCCGACGAACCCCAACGGGCGGTCTTCGAGGTAGATCTCTCCGCTGTCCGGAACGGTGATCCCGAAGATCGCCTTGGCCAGCTCAGTCCTGCCGGCCCCGATCAACCCGGCGAATCCGATGATCTCCCCTCGACGCAGATCGAAGCTGACCGAAGAGAACTCTCCCTTGCGGGTCAGGTTGCGCACCGAAAGCAGCACCTCCCCCGGGGAGGCCGTCCTCGGGGGGAACATCGTATCCATGGACCGCCCGACCATCATGCTGATGACTTCGGCGGGGCGTGTGGCCGTTTTCTCCACGGTGGCGATGTGCTGCCCGTCGCGGAACACGGTGATATAGTCGCAGATCTCGAAGATCTCCTCGATCTTGTGAGACACGTACAGGATCGTGATGCCCCGCTGCTTGAGCTTGCCAATCAAGCCAAAAAGCTGCCGCACCTCGTGCTCGGTGAGGGAAGAGGTCGGCTCGTCCATGATGATGGTCCGGGCGTTCAGCATCATGGCCTTGCAGATCTCGACGATCTGCTGGTTCGCCACCGACAGGCTGCCGACCTTGGCCCTGGGATCGATGGGCGCCTCGAGGGAGTCCAGCGCCTCCCGGCTCTTGCGGTGCATCTCGCCCCAGTCGATGAAGCCGGCGGCCTTGACCGGCTCGCGCCCCAGGGAGATGTTTTCGGCCACCGACAGCTCCGGCACGATGGTCAGCTCCTGGAAGATCGTGGCGATGCCCTTGCCCTGAGCGTCGTGCACCGAGGCGATCACCGCGGGCTGGCCGTCGATGAGCACCGAACCCATGTCCGGCTGATAGATGCCCGAAAGGATCTTGATCAGGGTGCTCTTCCCGGCCCCGTTCTCTCCCACCAGCCCGTGGACGCTTCCCGACTGGATCGTGAAGGCCACGTCATCCAGTGCCGTGACTCCCGGGAAGGACTTGGTAAGGTGGTCGATTGTGATCATGGCGCGAGCTCCGTTCCCCGGACGCGCAACCGCGGTGCACTCCTTCAGCGCCGTCCGTGGCATCGAAAAAGGGCCGGGACTCGATCGCCCCGGCCCCTTCTGGTTTCGGTCAGAATTCTTAGAACTTCAGTTCGTCCACGTTCTCCGGCGTGAGGAAGAGGTCCTCCACGTAGGACACTTTCTCGGCAGGAACCGTCAGCGGCTTGCCGATCCAGGCGGGGAACTCGTCGCCTTCCTTGGGCAGGGTCCCATCGGTGATGTAGTTGTAGGCGATATAGATCCCCAGGCCAGTCATGGCGGCCGGATCGAGGGTCAGCAGCGCGTTGGCCCAACCCTTCTTGACGTACTCGGCGTTCATCTGGGGCATGGCCGTGGATCCGACCGAGACCTTGCCCTCCTTGCCGGCATTGATCAAGGCCTGGACCGCGGCAGGCGCCGTGGTAGTGACGGTGCTGCAGAAGCCGGCCAGGTCCGGGTGGGCCTGGAGGATCGACTCGCACTGGGTCAGGGCCTTCTGGAAGTCGTTGTCATTGGCGTAGCGCCCAATGATCTCGATGTCCGGATAGCTGTTGAAGACCCTCTCCATGTTGTCCTGGCGCAGCTTCAGGTACGGGGAGCCCAAGGTCCCGGTAATGACGGCCACCTTGCCCTCGTAGCCGATTTCCTCCGACACCTTCTCGGCGATGCGCTCGCCGCTGGTGGCGGGCTCGAACCCGGAGGCCAGCCACACGGTTTCGGTGCCGGGGGCTCCGATGTCGAACCCGAACACCGGGACCCCCTTGGCATTGGAGTCGACGATGGGCTGCTTCATGACCTCGGAATCGACCGCCGCCAGCAGGATGGCGTCGACTCCCTTGTTAACCTGGTCGTTGAACACGTCCAGCTGCTTGGCCGCGTCTTCCTTTTCCGGGGCCGTGAAGACGATGTTGATGCCCAGTTCCTCACCGGCCCTCTTGGCTCCCTCTTCGCACCGGACCCACCAGGGGTGCCCCAGCGCCAGGGGAATGACGGCGATGGTGATCTCCTCCTCCGCCGCGCTTCCCGCGCCTTCCTTGGCTCCCGTGGCAAAACCCAGCCCAGCCACGAGGAGCAGCGCGACCACGACCAGAAGTAGCTTCTTCATGGTCCTTGCCCTCCTTGTACCGAAATCTACGGAGACCAGCTCCGTGCGTTACCTCCGCCCCGGGCCTCGACGAGGCGCCGGCCGGCGGCAGGCGAGTAGCTTCCGCTCCGGTTATTTAAGCACATTCCCGCATTCGTTGCACTACATTTTGAACGGGAAGTTCTGGAAAAAACTACGGTGCCCGGTCCCCTTCCCGCCGACTCCGCCGGGCCGCAGGGCGCTCCCCCAGGGGGCGTCAGGCGAGCCGTCCGATCAGCTCGATCTCCACGCTTGCGTCCAGCGGCAGGCTGGCCATTCCGACCGCGGAGCGGGCGTGATGGCCGGCCTCACCGAGCACGTCCAGCAAGAGCTGGCTGGCCCCGTTGACCACCAGGTGCGGATCCGCGAACCCCGGATCGGCGTTCACGAAACCGGTCACCTTGACCAGCTTCTCGATCCGCTCAAGGGGGCCGACGTCACGGATGAACACCCGCAACAGGTTGGCCGCGCACAGCTCCGCCGCCTTCTGAGCGTCCTCCAGCGACACCGCCGAAGGGACCTTTCCCTGGTACTCGAGCTTTCCGTTCGCCACCGGGACCGCCCCGGAAAGGTAGAAGGTCCTGCCGTCCAGCACCGCCGGGGTGTACAGCCCCCCCGCCTTGGGGGCGTCCTCCAGGGAATACCCCTTCTCCGACAGCTTCGTCTCGCGTTCGTTCATGCTTCGTCCTTTCGTTTGCCGCCTGATGGGACCTGCGCAGGCGCGTGGCCCCGAGCCGCGATCTCCCACAGACCGGCCAACCGGCCGGACCCGTCGACGACGTGCGCCCAGGCGTAGAGATTCACCGTGGTGCAGACGTGTTTGGGAATGATCAGCACCTCCCGCCCGATCTCGGCCCCGGCGCCCGGCTCCAGCTCGAGCACCCAGTGCTCCTCGTTGATCATCACCGAGCGGGCCACCGGCAGACCCAGGACCCGGCCGCAGCCACCCGGTTGGTCCGTGGACACCGCTTTGATCCCTGCGTTGACCGTGACCCTCCCCGCAGCCGGAAGGCTCACCACCCGGGCCAGCACGACTGCCGCCGGCTCGAAGGGCAGGTCGGGAAAGGCGCTTGCGTAGCCCTCGTCGTGGAGCACGAACGTCCCCGGGGACAGCTCCACCTCCGGCCGCTCGGCGTAGAAGGGGAAGGCCGGAGTCCCGCCAAGCACCACCCCGGGCACGTCCTGCCCTCCGCGTTCCAGGGCGCCTTTGGTCTGCATGACCTCCGCGTAGATGCGGTCGGCGATCCGGCGGCGCTCCTGCGGGTCGCTCTCATGCACGTGGCCGTCGTACGCGTGGATCCCGGCGACGCGCAGCCCCGGCAGCTCCGCCGCCTGAACGTACAGGCGCTGGAACTCCCGGCCGCAGACGCCCGTGCGGCCCATGCCCACGTCCAGGTCCACGTAGGCGTCCACCCTCGACCCCCGAGCCTCCGCCGCCCGGCTCAACCACCCGGCGGGCTCGGGGTGGTCGATCAGCGCCGAAAAACGCGTGGCCGGATATCGCCCGCCGAGCTCCACGAGCTCCAGGGCCTCGGGTTTCATCAGCGGATAGGCGAGCAGAACATCCTCAGCGCCGCAGTCGGCCAGCATCCGCGCCTCGGGAAGCACCGCGCACTTGAACTTGCGGATGCCCCGGCGCATCTGCTCGCGCACGATCTCCGGACACTTGTGAGTCTTGACGTGCGGTCGGAGCCGCTCCGGGCTCCCGGCCAGCTCGATCGCCCGGTCGATGTTGGCCCGAATCCTCTCGCGGTAGAACAGCAGCGCGGGAGTGGAGATGTCGGCGGCGTTTCGAAGTTCGTAGGAACTGGGCACTCTGTACCTCGCCGGTGATTATAGAGAAGACGGCCGCGACAGACAATAGCGAAGGGCTCACAGTCCTACACCCCCTTCTTGCGCTCGTTCCCGCCGGCGGATACACTGGGTGTCGCGAAAGGCTGCACAGGAGAGGATCTATGGACACGTACCGGAGCACCGACTTTACTCCCCCCGGGGGATTCACCTCCGGGATCGAGGGTCCGGCCTGTGACCCTCTCGGCAATCTCTACGCCGTCAACTTCGCCCGGCAGCACACCATCGGAATGGTAACCCCCGCAGGCGAGGCCTCGGTTTTCGTGGAGCTTCCCGGCGGGAGCTGCGGAAACGGAATCCGCTTCAACAGCAACGGCCGGATGTTCATCGCCGACTACACCAACCACAACGTGCTGCAGGTGGACATGCAGACCCGCGACATCAGCGTGCTGGCCCACGAGCCCCGGATGAACCAACCCAACGACCTAGCCGTGGGACCCAACGACATCCTCTATGCAAGCGACCCCAACTGGAAGGAGAACTGGGGACAGATCTGGCGGATCGATCCGGACGGCACGACCACCCTGCTGGAAACGCAGATGGGGACCACCAACGGCATCGAGGTCAGCCCCGA
>JAFGFV010000567.1 GCA_016930895.1 Spirochaetales bacterium
AGCACCGAGAAGGGGTTGTCGTTGCCCATGTACACCGAGATCTTGAACTCGCAGTCCACCCCGAGCTTGTGGAGCAGGTAGGCCGCCAGGACCGTACCGGGGTTGACGTTCAGGACCTGGCGGATCCCGTAGCGGGTGTAGTAGCTCAGGTACTCCTCCACCCACTTGAGGGGATAGTCGTTGGGCTCGCCCACGCCTCCGAAGTAGCCCGTGATGGTCTCGGGACCGCCCAGGTGCACGTTGGAGCCGTCGGTGCCCTTGGTATCCAGGGTCTCCACGTAGCTCGCCCCGACGATCTGCATGGCTGCGGCCACCGCCAGGGTGTCGCCGTGGTCGACGGTCTGCTCGGCCATGCGGCGGACCCGGATGTAGCGCCCCGGCATGAGCTCTTGGCGCTCGATGGCCCTTCGGGCCTCGGCGAGGAGCCAGGGAAAGAACTGTAAGGCGCTGATCTCCAGGGTCACGGCGTTGGCCTGGTTCAGCGCGCCCGGGTCCCGGTCCAGCCGGCGGCAGAACTCCCCTAAGGGCACGAAGGCGCCATCATCTCGGACGGTGGTCAGCCACTCCAGGTCGCGGCGGTAGGGCGACCCCTCGGCTTCCAGCCGCTCCAAAAGGTTCTCGAGCCGGCCGGCCTCGGCCGCCTGGCGGTTGATCTGTTCGGGGCCGCCGAAACGCTCCACGATCTCGAGCAGTCGATTGACCAGTTCGTTGTCCGGATCGAGGAGCAGGGCGTTGATCTCCTCCAGTCTGCCCCGCTCGACGGCCAGGCGCTGCCGCAGGTCGGACATGGCGTGCCTCCTTTGCCTGCCTAGCGGTACTTGTCGGCCAGGCGCTGGAACTTGGGCTCCTCCCCTTCGAGCATGTGGTAGCAGTGCTCTTCCGCCGGAAAGGCCCGCTCCTGCACGTCCTGAACATAGGCCCTCATGGCTTCCGTGATCACCGAGGCCACGTCGGCGTACTTCTTGACGAACTTGGGGGTAAAGGCCTGGAACTGCCCGATCAGGTCGGAAACGATCAACAGCTGCCCGTCGCAGTCCGGACCGGCGCCGATGCCGTACACCGGGATCGGGAGCTTCTTCGCAACGAAGCCTGCCACCTCCGGCGGCACCGCCTCCAGGAGCAGGAGGTGCGCCCCGGCCTCGTGCACGGCCAGGGCGTCCTCGATCACCGCCTCGGCGCTTTCCACGGTCCGCCCTTGAGCCTTGTGGCCCCCGAGCTGTCCGGAGCTCTGCGGTGTCAGCCCGAGGTGCCCGCACACCACCATGCCTGCGTCCACGATGGCCCGTATCCGGCCGGCCACCCGCCGGCCGCCTTCCAGCTTGATGGCGTCGACCCCGGCTTCTTTGAGGAAGCGCCCGGCGTTGGCCACCGCGTCCTGGTCACTCAGCTGGTAGCTCATGAAGGGCATGTCCCCGATCACGAAGGTATTCGGGGCCCCGCGTCGCACCGCCTCGCTGTGGACGATGCACTGGTCCATGGTTACCGGGACGGTGCCGGGATAGCCGTACACGCACATCCCCAGGGAGTCCCCCACCAGGAGCATGTCCAGGCCCGCGGCCTCGGCGAACTGCGCGGTGGGGTAGTCGTAGGCGGTCAACCAGGTGAGCTTGCGCCCTTCGGACTTCATCCGGTAGAGCTCGTGGAGCATGAGCTTTTTCTTGGCCATGGCGTCCTCCTCCCTCCAGCCTACGCCACGGCCGCCGGGCTGTCAAACCTGGAGGAGCCCTACTCCGCGGTAGCCGGCCTCAGCAGGAGCCGCGCTCTCTGGTGTTTCTCGACGTCGGCCCGCTCGAACAGGCTCGGGTGGTACTCCACCTTGCGCCACGGGTCGATGTAGTCGTCGTAGTGCCGGTGCCGCGGGTGGCCGCTCTGCCCCGGGGCGTGCATCATGAAGCCCTTGCCGATGTCGCCCAGATCGACGATCTGGCGGTTGGTGGCCGAGTGGTGCACGGCAAAGGGGTCGTCCGTCTGCCAGTCCGCTGCGTACACCGTGGTCACGTTTCCCGGGGTCGCCACCGGGCCCCGGTTGAAGATCTTTTCGATGAGCTTGATTCCGGACTCCCCGAGGGTCGCGTTGCGGAACTCGGTGGTGTGCACCTTGCCCCATTCCCACTTGTCGAGCTTCGGGCCGAGGTCCTCGATCCCGCGCTCGAGGGCCTTGCGGAAGGCCCGGACCAGGATCTGGTCCCGGGATTCGGTGATCTCTGGGGTGCGCGCGTCGTCCCACCAGGGATTCTCCGGGTCCTCCAGGAGGTAGTAGAGGGCGTTCTGCATGCGGCTGTGTTTGGCCTTGGACCAGCGCTGGTGCGGGTACTGGTCCTCGAAGGTCTCCTCGATGAGCGACAGGAAGAAGAAGCCGTACAGCGCGGCCTCGGGACTGTCCGTGTCCATGTGGCCGTCCCAGGCGAGCAGGCGCTCCCGGGCGGGCTCGAGGGCTTCCTCGACCTGGGCTTCGAGCCTCGCCTTCTTTTTGCGGTCCTTCCTGCCGAGGGGCTCCTTCTCCTCCAGCAGCTTCGAGACCCTGGGGGCAGCGAGATCCAGGCCGCGCAGGCAGGCCGTGATCTCCCCGGCCGCCTGGTCCACCACGTCGGCCTGCATCCTCTTGGTGTCTTCGACCGAGACGCCGTCGAGGTCGCTTTCGATCATCTGCACGATCCTGCGGGCCCGATACCCGTACGCGGCGGTGGTGCCAAGCATGTAGGGGTAGTTCGGGCTGGCCACCGGATTGTTGGCGCTGATGATGTAGCCCTTCGCCGGGTTCAGGGCCGAAGGCAGCTCATCGAAGGGGACGTAGCCGCTCCATTCGAACTGGTCCATCCACCCGGGCACCGGGATGCGGCCCTCCCCCACGGCACGGATCGGGACCCAGCCGCTGGTCTGGTAGCCGATGTTGCCGGCAGCGTCGGCGTAGCTCACGTTCAGGACTGGGCCGTCGAAGTAGCGGAGGGCGTCGCGGAACTCCTCGAAGCTCCCGGCCCGGTTCAGCCGCACGAAGCACATCCAGTTGCGGCCGGGCTCCAGGGCCGTCCAGCGCAGCGAGACCGCCGACAGCTCCAGGTTGCCGGGAAACTCCCCCTGAGAGGCGAAGCCGTAGCTCTCCAGGGGCTTGTAGCCGCCGCGATCGGTGACGATGGGGCCACGGCGGGTTTCGCGGACCGCGTGGACGTAGGGCTCGTCCTGGCCCTGGATGTCGATGCGCTCGTGCCGGACCTCCATGTCCTGCCACTGTCCGTTCACCAGGTACTGTTTGGGGTTCAGGGGGTTGATCTTCTCGTAGTAGAAATCTTGCACGTCGTCCCCGAAGTCCGTGATGCCCCAGGCGATGCGACTGTTGTGGCCGATGATGATCCCGGGGTAGCCGGGAAAGGAGAAGCCGCGGACCTGGTATTGTCCCGGTCCGCCGTCCAGAGGCCGGCCTTCTTCGTCCACCGTGTGCAGGCCGATCTCGTACCAGATGGACGGCATCTGCACTCCGAGGTGGGTGTCGTTGGCCAGGATCGGCTTGCCGCTCGACGTCCTGCTTCCCGAGATGACCCAGGTGTTGGATCCGCGATTCTCCCCCTGGCCCAGGAACCACGGGACCGTCCTCCCGGCCAGGCGCAGCTCGTTGCGTCCCGACGGGTCTTGCAGTCCCCCAAGGCCGAGCTCCTCGTCGGTGAGCACGTACGGCATGTCCCCCCGGTACGGGGCAAACAGGTCTTCGGCCCCGGGAACCCCCACGGTGCGGAGCAGCTCGAAGAGCTCCCGCTCGAGGTCCATGTTGGCGGAGAGGTCGTAGGACATCATCTTGGCCCAGGTGATGCTGTGCACCGCGGTCCAGGGCTCCACCTCGAACTTCGTGCCGGTGAGCTTCAGCAAGGAGTACTCCAGGGCCAGCTCACCGGGCTTCTTGCCGGCGATATAGGCGTTGACCCCCGCCACGTAGGCGTCCAGGTAGCTCCTGGCCGCCGCGTCCAGCAGCTCGTATTCCTTCTGCGCCACCCGGTAGAGCCCGAGGGTTCGCAGGAAGATGTCCGTCTCCAGGAGCCCCTCGCCGAACAGCTCGGCCAGGCGCCCGGCGCCCACCCGGCGGGAGAACTCCATCTGCCAGAAGCGGTCCTGGGCGTGGACGTAGCCCTGAGCGAAGAACAGGTCTTCGGCGTTCCGGGCATAGACGTGAGGGACCCCGTACCTGTCCCGGATGATCTCGACGGGAGCCTCGAGTCCCGGGACCACGACTGATCCCGCGGTCTTGGGAAAGGCGCGGACCGGGAGGATGACGCACCCCAGCGTTCCTGCCTGGACCAGCACCAGCACCGCGACCGCGACTGCCTGCCTTGCCTTCATGGTTGACCTCCTGGGTTCTTGCGGGGCGCGGGCGGGCGCCCACGGAGTGGGTCCAGGGGGGTGCGCCATCCCGGCCGTCATCCCAGGAAGGTACGAACGGAGCCGCTGAAGCTCAGACAGGCCTGGACACATCAAGTATAGGACAGAGCTTTCGAGCGCTGCAAATCTTTTGTGATATCAGCGAGAGCTGTGCCCTGCTTCGCTATGGCTTGCGGCGATGGTCTGCGGTGCCGTCCGGGGTGCCGACGATCAGGTCCGTCACTGGACAGGTGAAGATCCCGTTGGCCGTGACCCCCGGAATGGCCATGATC